>CALFYU010000700.1 GCA_937952455.1 uncultured Planctomycetaceae bacterium | reverse complement strand
CATCGTGTTTTTTGACCCCCCTTATCGGTTCATGGAGGGGGCCGGCGCCTCTTCCGAGCCTTATAAAGCGCTCGCGCGCCTGGCCCGCGAGGACGTCACGGCTGACGACGCGCTGTTGGTAATCCGTACGGCGCGTCCGGCCCAATTCGACGTCCCACCACCCTGGACTTTGGTCGAAAAAATGACCCCCTCGAGCATGGCGCTGCATTTTTTCGCCAAAACGTCGCCGTGAAATCCTCCCGCCATGAGCCCTCGGCTGCGCCGGGGGGTAGACGTTGATTGAAATAGAACGGAGACCAACGATGAGCCTATGGGATCGTTTCCGCTTGGATGGCCGCCGCCTATTCATCACCGGTGGCAGCCGCGGGTTGGGCCGCGAAATGGCGCTGGCCATCGCCGAAGCGGGCGCCGACATTGTGTTGGTGGGCCGCGACGCGGAGAGCCTGGAGCGGACCGCCGGTGATATTCGTGGGCTGGGCCGTGAGGCACAGACGATCGTCGGCGATGTCGCGCAGCCCGATCAAGCCGAGCAGATCTGTCGCGACGCCCTCAATCAATACGGACCGTTCCACATTCTGATCAATAACGTCGGCGGCCGGCGCATCAACGTGCCCACCGAAGAACAATCGGTCGAGGATTGGAAAGCGATTCTCGATTTGAATCTGACCAGCACGTTCGTCTGTACAAAAATCATCGGCGGGGCGATGCTCGATCGCCCCGCTGGTGGGCGTGTGATCAACAACGCGTCGATCTCGGGCATGATCGCCAGCCGCAATATTGGCGGCCGCAGTTACGAAGCCTCCAAAGCCGCCGTCATCGCCTTCACGCGGTCCACGGCCGCGGATTGGGCGCCGCGGGGCGTGACCGTCAACGCGATCTGCCCCGGCGGATTTATGACCGAGCCGAATCAGCGTTGGGCCAAAGAGAACCCCGCCGTGATCGAGGCGTTTCAGGCCGCCATTCCAGCGGGAAAATTCGGCGAACCGGAAGACCTGGGGCCGTTGGCGGTCTATCTCGCCTCGGACGCCTCGCGTTACATGACCGGTGCCACGCTGGTCATCGACGGCGGATACACGTTGTGGTAATGTTCAGAATTCCGACACAATAGCTCCCAACCCCCGGTCCCGCCGGGGGGTAAACTCTTTATTACCCAGGAAAGGCAGCTCATGAGATCCTCGCACCGTTTGGCCGCTTGCGGATTTGCCATTCTGGCCGCGCTCCTCGCCACCACACAGTTCGCAGCCAACCGCGACAGCCAGGCCAAAGAAACTGACGAAACCCGTATCTTCGAACTGCGGACCTACACCACCAATCCCGGCAAATTGCCCGCGCTGCACGCCCGCTTTCGCGACCACACAATGAAGCTGTTTGAAAAGCACGGCATGAAGAACGTCGGCTACTGGACACCGACCGATGAGAAATTGGCAGACAATACGCTGATTTACATCGTCTCGCACGCCAGTCCCGAGGCGGCTAAGAAATCCTGGGAGGGGTTCATTAACGACCCCGAATGGAAGGAGGCCTATGCCGCCTCGATCGCTGACGGAAAACTCGTCAAGAAGGTCGAAAGCGTGTATATGACGCCGACCGATTTCTCGCCAATCAAGAAATAACGCGAAGCGTGGCGGACATGGACTCAATTGATATCCCGCGAACCCTCTCCTGGCAGGGGGACACCACCGGTTGCCTGCGGATGATCGACCAGACGCTGCTGCCGACGGAGTTTCGCGAAATCGATTGCCAGACCGTCGAGCAGGTCTGGGAAGCGATCCGCATGTTGCGGGTCCGCGGAGCGCCGGCAATCGGGGTGGCGGCGGCCTACGGAGTCATCCTTGGCGTGCGCGGTGCGGCGACCGGTTCGCGCAATGATTTCGACGCAGCCCTGGAGAAGACCACGACCTACCTGGCCGGCAGCCGGCCGACGGCTGTCAATCTGTTCTGGGCTCTGGACCGCATGCGCCGTTTTGCCGGGGAGCATCCCGAAGCCCGTCCGGCGGAGTTGACCGCGCTGCTTCTGGCAGAAGCGCGGCGGATCGAAGACGAGGATCGCGAGATGTGCGCCGCCATCGGTCGTGTCGGCGCCGAGTTGCTCAACAGCGGAGATTCCGTGCTCACGCATTGCAACGCCGGCGGCCTCGCCACCGCCGGCGACGGGACGGCCCTCTCCGTCTTTTTCGCAGCGGCAGCAGCCGGCAAGCAGATACACGTGTTCGTGGATGAGACTCGTCCGTTATTACAGGGCGCGCGATTGACCGAATGGGAACTAATGCAGCGCCGCATTCCGGCGACTTTGATCTGCGATTCCATGGCTGGCTGGGTCATGAAACAGGGCCGCGTCCAGGCGGTGGTGACCGGGGCGGACCGCATTGCCGCCAACGGCGACGCCGCCAACAAGATCGGCACCTATTCCGTCGCCACGTTGGCCAAAGCGCATGCGATTCCGTTCTACGTCGCCGCTCCGACCAGCACGTTTGACCTCTCGCTTCCGGACGGTTCGCAGATTCCGATCGAGGAGCGGGCGGCCACCGAAATCACGCATGGCTTCGGTAAGCAAACGGCTCCCGATGGCGCCCAGGTGTTCAATCCGGCCTTCGATGTGACCGACGCGGCGTTGATCGAGGCGATCATTACCGAGCGAGGCCTGATTCGCCCGGTGACGGCGGAAAACGTGCGGCAAGTGGTCGGCGGTTGCGCGTCCGAAGCCGGATCACTATAATACCGATGCCCCCGGCACAGTTTCTTGTGTTCCGCATACCTGCGAAAGCTGCGTCATGAATTTTGCCCTCCTGGGCGACGCCCCCGAAGTTTTGCCGCTGATCTGCGCCATCGGCGCAACCACACAGCATCAAGTGACGGCCTGTTTCGATGCCGATGATTTGGCGGATCGCTGTCCCCCGGCGATGCAATCTGTCTCCATCGAGGCAATCAGGAGCGACCCCGGAATCGAGGCGGTGATTGTTGCCAGCGACCGGACGGAGACCTTGGCAGATGCGCTCATGTTGGCGGAGGCGGGAAAGTCACTTTTGGTGCTGCCGCTGTATGGACAGGATTTGGGGGTGATTTATGAGATGTCTTTGGTGAAAGCCGATGCGCCGATCACGCTGTTTCCCATTTGGCCGCTCCGTGAGCATCCGCTGGTCGTTCAACTTCGGCAAATGCTGGACGAGGGCGAATTGGGAGCGGTGCAATATTTGGAGTTGAATCGCGTATTGGTGCCCGACGGCGACGCCGCGCAACCGCAGCTGCTGACGAAACGACAGATCGACGGCGCGTTTTTGGTCGATGTGGACCTGCTGCGGGACCTGGGGGGCGATTACAGCAACGTCACAACACTGCAGACCGGCCGGGAGGAGGGGCTCTCGTCGCTGACGACGACGCTGGCCTGTGACCAGGCGCCGCAGGCGACCTGGACGGTCAAGGCTGGCTCACAGGGGAGTTGGCAATTGACCGTCGCCGGCATGCGGTCCACGGCGGTTCTCAGCGGCGATCCGTCGGTTTCGTCTTTAACCCTGGAGGCGGAAGGTCCGGATTTTGAGTTTCCTCGTCAGACCGTCGCGGAGGATTGGGGGCCGGCGGTGTTGGCGTCTTTTTTGGCCGCCCACGAACGGAGCGATGACTCGCAACCGCAATGGGACGACATTCAGCGGGGGATGGAACTGTTGCAGGCCACCGACCGTTCGCTGCGCCGCAAACGGACGATCGAGTTGTATTTCGAGGCTCATTCGGAGCGGAGCAACTTCAAGACGCAAATGACGGCCATCGGCTGCTGTTTGATCATGTTCACTTTGTTGGGTGTGGTGCTCGTGCTGGTCGGCGGTCAGGCGGGGTTGGCGCCGAGGATCATGGCCGTGTTGCGGATCGCCGTGTTCGCTCCGCTGGGAATCTTTTTGTTGCTACAGTTCTTACTCGTGTTGACGAAGCCGGCAGCCAAGCAGCGCCGGGCGACGTGACATTTTTACGGAAGTCGTAGGTTAGGTTTCGCAAATGGCCGCGGGTTTGAGCAGTGCGTCGATTCTCGGTCCCGAAGGGCGGATTGCCGCGCGGCTGAGCGACTACGAGCACCGGCCTGAGCAATTGGAAATGGCCGAGGCGGCCGAACGGGCGATTCGCGAACAGAAGCATCTGATCGTCGAAGCGGGGACTGGCGTCGGCAAGAGCTTCGCGTATCTGGTCCCCGCCATCTTACACGCGACGGCTGCACAAGGCGCGGGGGAGAAAAAGTCCGAGAAAAAGCCGATCGTCGTTTCCACGAACACGATCAGCCTGCAGGAACAACTCATCCAACGGGACATCCCGTTCCTCAACGCCGTGCTGCCGGTCGAGTTTTCTGCCGTGCTGGTCAAGGGGCGTTCCAACTACATTAGTCTGCGACGGCTCAGCGGGGCAATGGGGCGTGCCAAAACGACCTTCTCGCAGGACGAAGAGGTGGAGCAATTGGCCCAGATCTCCGCATGGTCGCAGCAAACCGGCGACGGCAGCAAATCGGACCTGTCGTTTCGACCGTTGCCAAAAGTCTGGGATGAGGTGCAAAGCGAACACGGCAATTGTCTCGGCCGCCGCTGTCCGACGTACGAGGATTGTTTCTACTATAAAGCCCGCCGCCGGGTGTGGAACGCCGATATTTTGGTTGTGAATCATGCGTTGTTCTTCTCCGATTTGGCACTGCGGCGCGAAGGGGCGCGGGTTCTGCCCGATTACGACATTGTGATTTTGGACGAGGCGCACGGCGTGGAGGCGGTGGCCGGCGCACATCTGGGGATGAATCTCTCCAGCGGCCAGTTCGACTACATGTTGAACAAACTCTACAACGACCGGACTAACAAAGGCTTGCTCGTTTCACACGGCCTCAAGCCGGCGCAGCAGCTCGTCGTCCATCTGCGGCACGTTGTCGGCGACTTCTTTTATGCCCTGCGGGATTGGCAGCAGTTTCACGGCAGCCCGAACGGCCGGCTGCGGCAACCGCCGGACGTTCGCAACGAAGTGGACGGCCCGTTGCGGGAGCTCGCCGGCACCATGGCCGTCTATGCCGAAAAGTTGAAGCGGGAAGAGGAGAAGATCGAAATGACCGCCGCCGCGGAGCGCTGTGCGTCGTTGGCGAACGGGTTGAGCAATTGGTTGAATCAGACGCTGCCCGATTCGGTCTACTGGACCGAGTATACCGGCGGACGCCGCGAGCGAGCGACGCTCTGCTGTGCACCGATTGAAGTTGCCGAGACATTGCGGAAGGAACTGTTCGACGAAACGTCGACCGTCATTCTCACCAGTGCCACGCTGGCGGTGGGGGGGCAGGACTTCAGCTTCACGCAACAACGACTGGGGGTTGGCCCCTGTCTGGAACGCAAACTCGGCAGCCCGTTCAATTACCGCGAGAACGTACAGTTGATCCTGCCGGAGTCGATGCCCGATCCGGGAGGAGCAAATTCCGCCTATGAGTCCGCGGTGTGCGAAAAAATCAAAAAGTACGTCGCACAGACCGGGGGGCGGGCGTTTGTGTTATTTACCAGCTACGGCATGCTCCGCAATTGCGCCGCCCGGTTGCAGTATTGGTTCTCGGATAACGAGTTCGGGCTCTACCAACAAGGGGAGGGGATGCCCACGTCGTTGATGCTGGAGCGGTTTCGTAAAGACGGCCGGGGGGTGATCTTCGGCACGGACAGTTTCTGGCAGGGGGTGGACGTTCCCGGAGAAGCGTTGCAGAACGTGATCATCGCCAAGCTCCCGTTCAGCGTCCCCGACCACCCGCTGCTGGAGGCCCGCATCGAGGCCATCAAGGCCCGCGGCGGAAACGCGTTCATGGAATACCAGATCCCCGAGGCGATCATCAAACTCAAGCAGGGCTTCGGCCGTCTGATTCGCCGCAAAACGGACCGGGGACAAGTCGTGATCCTCGACCCCCGCGTCCGTACGAAACAATACGGCAACAAGTTCCTGCAAAGCCTGCCGCAGTGCCAAGTCATCATAGATGACGAGTGATCGCGGCGGCTATTAAAACTCACCGATGATCTCGCCGCCGTTTCGCGTTCCGAGCGCCCGCCAAATATTGCGGTCGATGTTCTCCGAAACCATGCGGGCCGAACCGTCGGCCAGGACCACGTGCACCGCTCCTTCGTGGTGGCTGCGGGCGGTGATGATCGCGTAGCTGGGGCTCCCATTAATGCCGTTCTTTCCTTCCTGCCAGGAGTTGTAATCGCAGTCGAAGGTGTCGGTCCCGTCGGTGCAATTCACGACAGTGTTGGGAACCATCGCCGTCGTGAATCCGTGGTGGTGTACGCGGCCGTCGGGCCATTCGGTGTGTCCGGTGTTCTTGAATTCTCCGCCGCTGGCGACCGCGGCTTCGGCAGCGGTGACGTCGTCCGGGACGTTGGTGTCGGTCGGTCCGCCGTTGCGGCGATATGGCTGCCAGGCCTTGACTTCGCTGGCCAGCATGGTGTTGGTCGTGCCGTCAGTCACCGAGGCGATTCGCAGACGCGAATTGGGGTGGAACAGACCATCCCCGCCACGTCCGGTCACCGGGTCGTAGACGAACCACGTTCCGAAGTTAAAGGCATACGTCGTCGGATACAAAATCACTTTTCCACCGCCGGGATCGCGCGACAGGTCCCCTTTGGGGTCGGTGGGGCAGGCATACGTCGGAATCTTCAGCCCGCTGATCGGTGTTTGAAAGTCCCAGGCCTCTGTCAGATCGACGACGTTGTAGACGTTGCCCTGTTCCAATAGGGGCAGAATCCGCCCGTGCACACCCCAGGAACCGTTGTTGCCGGTCGCCGTGATGTCCGGGTTGATACACGCACTGGGGGGAAACACCGTCGTCAGGTCGAGGTAGTTGTGAACCGCCAGCCCGATCTGCTTGAGGTTGTTCTTGCACTGCGTGCGGCGGGCCGCTTCGCGGGCTTGTTGGACGGCGGGTAAGAGCAGGGCGATGAGAATCGCGATGATCGCAATCACCACGAGCAGTTCAATCAGCGTAAATCCACGCTGCCGTTTGGGGGTGTCGTTTCGCATGGCCGGGAACTTCTCCGATTCAGGGGGGCATTCTCCGAAGGGCAAGTCAAATAGCCAAGCTGACTTCCCGAGCGCCGGAGATTTGTCGAACTCAGACGCCAGTGCGCAAAAAGTCTACGCACGCGCCGCGTGTCGTGTCAGGCAAATTTTGTGCCGTTTCCGTGTCAGACCCAATTTGACGGCATTATCGACCAGGAGCCTGCAATCGTTGGCAATGAGGTGGATAAGAATTCGACATCGCTGGACAGTTTTTCGCCAGCATCGTGTCGTATCCCATGATTTCGCGGCGGCGACCACTTCATTCGTGATTTCCCGCCCGGTATGCTAATCGTATACCGAAATCTGCTCATACCATCGAACCACCTGAATCGTACATGGGACCGACAATGAACACAGCGCAAAGGTTTCTCTGTCTGGCGATCGTCGCCGTTTCGCCTTCGTTCCTCGAAGCGGCTGAGACGCCGCCGCGGTCCAACGTGATTCTGATCATGGCCGACGATATCGGCTACGAGTGCTTCGGCTGTTACGGCAGCCGGCAATATCGCACGCCGCACATTGATGCGATGGCCGAACGGGGGATGCGGTTTACCCATTGCTATTCCCAGCCGCTGTGTACGCCCAGCCGTGTGAAACTGATGACCGGCCTGTCGAATGCCCGCAACTATTCGGCTTTTTCGGTACTCAATAAAAGCCAAAAAACAATCGGCCAATACTTCCGCGACGCCGGTTACCGCACGGCCATTGCCGGCAAATGGCAATTGTACGGGGCCGAACATTACAGCCCCCGGTTTCGCGGGAAAGGGACCCTGCCCGGCGAGGCGGGATTTGCAAACGTCTGTTTATGGCAAGTTGATCGCCTCGGGGAGCGATACCACGCGCCGCTGATGAATGTAGAGGGTGAAAACCGGCAGTTTGACGAATCGCATTACGGCCCGGACGTCGCCTGTGACTACCTCATCGATTTCATGAAGCGCTCCAAAGGCGAGCCGTTTTTTGTCTATTACCCGATGATTCTGGTGCATAGCCCGTTTGTGCCGACGCCCGATAGCGAATCGTCGGATAGCAAGAAAGGCCAGCGCAACTTCGAGGACATGGTGGCCTATATGGACAAACAGGTCGGCCGGATCATCGCCGCGACTGAGGAGTTGGGCATCGCCGAACGGACGTTAATACTGTTTGTGGGCGACAATGGGACGAACAAGAAGATCACCTCCACGCTCAACGGCCGCGAAATCCAAGGGGGCAAGGGCATGACGACCGATGCCGGTACGCGGGTCCCGCTGGTGGCGCTGCGGCCCGGGACGGTTCCAGCGGGTCGCGTCTGCGAAGACATCGTCGACTTCTCCGATTTTCTGCCGACTACGTTGCAGTCGACCGGCACACCGGTGCGCGACGGCTTGGACGGCCGCAGTTTCTGGCCGCAACTTCAAGGCCAACAGGGGACGCCGCGGGAATGGATCTATTGCTTCTATTGCTCGCGGCCGGAAAAAAAGACGCCGGTTCGCTTTGCACGCGATCAGCGCTGGAAACTCTACGGCGACGGCCGGTTTTATGACGTTGCCAATGACGTCCTCGAAGAATCGCCGATCGAACAGGTCGCAGCCGGCAGCGCCGCAGCGGCCGCCAAGGAGAAATTGACGCAGGCGTTGGAGTCGATGCCTGCCGAAGGACAATCGTTGCTGCAATTTGACCGCTGATATTGGCACCCTATAGTCGCACACCTCGGCCAGGAACCATTCATGGACTATTGCAAGCTGGGCAATACCGAGTTGACGGTCAGCGCGATCGGTTTGGGCTGCGTCACGTTCGGCCGCGAAATTGACCGCGACGCGGCGTTCGCAGTTGCGGACCGGGCGCTGGAGCGGGGGATCACGCTGTTTGACACCGCTGAGGCGTATGCCGCCGGCGCGTCCGAGACGGTGCTGGGGGAATGGATTGCCGATCGCGGCATACGGGACAGGATCGTGCTGGCGACAAAGGTTGCCGGCAAGCTTACGCGGCAGCGAATCGTGAGTTCTGCGGAAGAGAGCTTACAGCGTCTGCGGACCGAACAGATTGATTTGTTTCAATTGCACAGTTGGGACGACGAGACCCCGCTGGAAGAGACGCTGTCTGCGCTAACGGAGTTGATCGAACAGGGGAAGGTGCGGTTTGTCGGCTGCAGCAACTGGACGGCCTCGCAGCTACGCGGCGCTTTGACGCTCGCGGAACAAAGCGGCTTCGCGCGTCTGGACTCGGTCCAACCGCCTTATAATCTCGTGCAGCGGGAGATCGAAGCCGACCTGTTGGCGCTATGCGCAGACCGGCAGGTCGGCGTGATTAGCTACAGCCCGTTGGCGGCGGGGTTTCTCACGGGCAAGTACCGCCGTGACGGCGAGGTTCCCGCCGGCACGCGGTTCGACGTCATCCCGGGACACCAACCGATTTATTTCACCGATCACGGATTTGATGTTTTGGAGCGATTGACGACGGTTGCGGAGGAGACGGGGCATAGCCCGATTCAATTGGCGCTGGCCTGGGTGCTGAACCGTCCGCATGTCACAACGGTTTTGATCGGCGCCCGTTCGCCGGCCCACGTGGATCAAGCCTTCGCCGCCCGAGACGCGGGGTACGGCAAGGAGATTTTGGAGAAACTCGGTACGTAGCACAGGCTCCCGCCCGCCGCAATCACCAGCGCGTCTGGCGACGCATGTGGTAACTCGTCAGACAGCATTCCCGGCGTTCAAGCGAAACACATACCGTCGACGAAACGCGACGGGCGGGAGTCTGGGCTACGTTGGGTTTCTCCTTTGATTAGGCCCTTGCGGTTTCGCAAGCGACGAATTGCCCGACGCACGGATCGAATGTCCGCACCCGGGCAGTGACGTCGTCCACCAACCAGCCATGCAGATGCAGCCGGCCCTCTTGCAGGCGCGAGCGGACGAAGCCGTAGGATTGCAATATCTCCAGTTGGTTGAGAATGTGTTCACGAATGGCGATCCGGACTCGTTTCCGGTGACTGACGCCGCTGTAGGATGTTGTGACGAATTGCAGGGTACGGCGGGCCGAACAGGTCTGGGGGACCGGCCAGGAGCGGTCGTGGCTCTGCATCCACCTACGGATCACTCCGCATTGCGAATGACCGCAGACGATCACATGCCGGACATTTAGTTTCACGACGGCGTATTCAATGCTGCCGAGAATCGTACCGCCGCGCGATTCGTCCGGCGCGGGAATGGACGCGGCCAGGTTTTGCACGACGTAAAACTGTCCCGCCCCTCCGAGCGAGGTATTGTCGGGAGCGTTGCCTTGATCGCAGCAGGCGATCATCAAACGGCTGGGGTGCTCGCCGGCGCGGCAATTGCGCAGCTCGCCGATCGTGCCGAAATATTCCGGGTTGAAATTGTGTGCGTGGGGGTTGAGTAGAATCATGTTTGGAATCAACGTGTTTTCATTAGAAGGCGTGCCGTCGCATTTCAATTCATTTGTCGGTCTTATGAGGTCTTGACCACTTCATCCTCCTTGATGAGTCCTGGGGAATTGATGAAGTCATCGCGCCGAATCACATCGACCGTGTCCACGACGGTGGTGATGGGATATTGCGACACGACTTGCTGACGCAGGAAGGTGAGAATGTCGTCGCAGGTATGTTGGGGCACGATGACTTCGATGCGTACTTGCGAGTTCGACGGCGGCATGCCGGTTTCCAATTTCGAACGGCCCAGCCCCGAACAGGGCTGGCTGGTGTATCCGGTGGCTCCCAGCGCGACGAATTTTTCGGTGAGGTCTTTTTCCAGGCTCTCGTCGACGACGACCGTCACGCGGCGCATCGTCGCCAGCCCCCGTTTTCGCGCGGCGTGAGCGTTGTCAGTAAACGGCTGCAGCATCTCCAATCCACGGACCTCGAACGTGAGCCCTTCGAGTTCGAAGTCTCGCTCCATTTCTTCGAGTTTTTCCATCACGCTGTGGTCCACGACCTGTACGTTGGAAACATCGATAATCAGGTTGCGTTGTTGGATCAGCCCGATCTGCTCGATCTGTCGGCGGAAGGGGATCCAGTTACTGAACACGGCCGATTCCTTGGCGATGATCAAGCTCGTCGTATCATCGACGTCCTTGACCTCCAGGTACGGTTTGAATAGCGATCGCAGCGGGACGCCGTTGGCAATGTGGAACATCATTTTCAGCGCGATACCCGCCGCGACGCCGATGAGCAGGTCCGTCCACAACACCATGATGATGGTCGTCACGAAAATCGCCAATTGTTCCCGGCCGATGCGGAACACGTTCACGAACTCGGTCGGATGCGCTAGCCGAAAGCCCGTGTAGACCAGCATGGCGGCCAGGGCGGCCAAGGGAATCAAGTGCAGATACATCGGCACGAACGCGACACAAACCAACAGAAAGATACCGTGCCACATATCGGCGAACCGCGTGCGAGCGCCATTGTCGATGTTGGCCCGGCTGCGGACGATCTCGGAAATCATGGGCAGCCCGCCCACCATCGCGGCGCAAAGGTTCCCCACGCCGACTGCGACGATGTCGCGACCCAGGTTCGTCTTGCGTTTCCACGGATCGATCAGGTCGACCGCCTTGGCGCTCAGAATCGATTCAAGGCTGCCGATGATGAAGAACATGAACACCCATTTCCACGCCTTCGGTTGCGCTAGTGCGGAAAATTCCGGAAATGGCAGGCTCTTGAACATGCCAAACATATGGTTGTCGTCCGGCAGGTCGACGAGGAATTGGGCGCTGAGCTGATACTCGTGGCCTTGCAGGAAGTAGGAATGCTTATGCAGCAGGTTGAAATACATTCCCATGGGAACCGCCGCCACCAACACGACCAACGGCGCAGGAAAGATCTTAAGTGCCGGGACTTTTTTCCCAATGAGCGGCCACAGGAACATGATCAACAGGCTGACAATTCCAATGCAGGCAATTGCCGGATTGGCCTGCTTGATGAATTCCGGAATCTTCTGAATCAACTCCAGCGGCTCACCCTTCGCCTTGACTCCCAGGGTGACCGGAATCTGTTTAGCGATAATGATCACACCGATGGCGGCAAGCATGCCGTGGACGGCCGAGAGCGGAAAGAATTCACCGAGAATTCCTGCGCGAAACAGCCCGAACAGTATCTGCAACACCGCCGCGGCAACACCGACGGCGATCGCGGCCTTATAGGCCGTGGCATCGGCATCCGACCAGCTCCCATCTTCAAATCCGTTGCCGCCGAAGTCGTGGATGCAACCGATGGCGATGACGATCAGACCCGCTGCCGGACCCTTGATTGTCATTTCGCTATTGCTGATGAAGGTCGTCACAATTGCGCCGATAATCGCCGTAAAGATACCCGCAATCGCCGGGTATCCGCAGGCCAGCGAGATGCCCAGGCACAACGGGAGCGCGATGAGAAACACGAGAAACCCGGCGACGATGTCGTATTTGAAATATTGTGCAAATCCGGCGGCGTTCCCGCGTGGAATTACGTTTGCTGCTTCGCTGGCCATCATTGATTCTCCGCAGGAGAGGTTGCGCCGCGCCACTCGATGGCACGCGGCGACTTGGTTTGGATGTTTTCGTTTAATGGATCCGATCCGCTCGGCGCCGGCGGCTGTGACAAGACGATTCGTTTATCGTGGTTTAGCGTTTGGCTGGCCACGGCCGTTTTCTCGCGTTGAGTGGCGCTGTGCCGCTGCCGAACCAGCGCCTCGGCCGCGTGATAGCGTGATGTGACTCTCGGTTGCGGGAACAATCCGCCGCCGAGAATCAACGCCGTAAAGATCAAAACGGCTACCCGCTCCGGCGTGCGGACGCGTAGCGAAAGTGAAGCGACATACCGGGCGCCGGTGAACACTCGGAAATAAGCTTGCAAGATAGCGATCCCGTTGAGCGTTGCGGCGATCACTACAGCCATACCCACAAACGGATAGACCGTGACCGCACCTTCGATAAGCAGTTCCGCCCCGACGAAACCGACCGTGCCGGGAAAACCAATTGAGGCCAGCCCGGTGACGAGAAACAAGGCCCCCAGCGTGGGAGTGTGATCGTACAACCCGTGGTATTGGTCGAGCGAAACGCGGCCGATCCGCGATTCGATGCACCGCAATGTGAGTCCGAAACCGGCCAACGACAATCCGACCGATAACCACACGAGCAGTGCCCCGGTCACGCCAATGGGCGTCACCAGTTCCATACCAACTAGGACCAGCGAGGAATGGCTCAGGAACAGGTAACAATAAAAACGCCGCGCTTCGTGCTGCACCAGCGCCATGCCGCCGGCGTAGACCGCTGTAAACAGAGAGACGACGGCAATGCTCTGCAGCGCCCAGTCCGGTGCGATCGGCAGCACCAGCCGCATCACCGCATAGGCCCCGGTCATCGGGGCGACGAACAATAACGCCGTGCCGAACGTGGCCTTTTCGAATAGATCGGTCATCCAGCAGTGCAGCGGAAAAATGCCGCTCCGCAACAGCGCCGCGATCGTGAGCAAGGCGCCCGCAATAATGCCCAACGGCGTACCTGCCGATCCGGCATCGAGTAGCAACTGCCCGACGATGAGCAAGCCCACGAACAATCCCATATGAATCACAAACACTCTCGTCGAGCGTCCTCGCGAACGGAGTTCGGTCCAGGGGGGAATTGTCGCCAAGGAGAGCAGGGCAACGATGCCCCACGGCTCGCGGCAACTGAGCGTCGCCAGCAGGATCCCCTGTGACGTCAGCGTCCAGCCGAAAGAAAACCGGTTGACCTTTGTTCGCAGAGTAGAAAGCACCGTCATCAGATAAAGCAGCGCCGCCAACGGCAGCAACGGCGCGCTCAATTCGTCCACGACGAACATATCCTTGTGGAAGATGCGTCGGATGAGATCCCAATGGTCGTGAGCTTCGAATGTGTGCAGGGTGCCAAAGTCGATCCACTCGCCGGCGGCAAACACGAGCGTGAGGGTACAGATGGCGACGCATAGCTTGCGGGCCAATTCGCGATCGCGAAGCATTCCCACGCAGACCGCGCCCAAAAGCGGGATCAGGATCGACAATTCCAGCCAGGGGAGGTGAAGTTCGGGCATCAGACAAACTCCTCCAGCGCAGCTGTGTGGGGTTTGACTTCGTCCGATTCACGGGATTGCCCGCCCGAGAGCATGTCGGTCCATCGCCGTTCCAGTCGGTCGCTATAGCGGAACAGAGCGAGAAACGGCCGGACGATGTATTCGTTCAAAACCGCGTCCAGGAAGCCTCGTTCCATGGAGAAGCGATACAGCCAGACGCGTCCCTGCTCCGGTACGACGCGCTCCCAAAAGGTCGGTGCTCGCGATAATTGTGTACCGATCGCGTTTTCCAATGTGCCGTAGTCGTGCAACAACGTAGGCGCCCGCAGCAATTGCAGCGTGCGCAGGCAGGCATGGCCGATGATGTGAATCAGTGCGATGTAGCGCAGCCCACAGCCGATCTCGGCCACGATGATCCCCACCTGAGTCAGTGAGGCGAACGCTAAAGCGCTCTTAATGTCGGTTTGCACGCGCGCCGTTACGGCGCCGAACAGGGCCGATATGAGTCCGATGGCGACGACCGCCGCGCTCAACAGCGGCGAGACCTCCAACACCGGACTGACGCGCAATAGTAAGAACGCGCCCAAGTGGACAGACAACGAACCATAGAACACGGCGCTGCTGGGGGTGGGGCCTTCCATGGCACGGGGCAGCCATCCCGAAAACGGGACCAGAGCCGATTTTCCTGCCGCCGCGACCAGCAGCAGCAGGCCCACAAATAGAGCGCGCGATCCGGTGATACTCGCTACGCCTTCCGGCCACGGCCCGCGACCCATTAAACCTTCGAAATCCCCCTCGCCGGTCAAGTGGTGTAACGTCAATGCGGCGATCAAAAAGGCGGCGTCGGCGAAGCGATACACCGTCCAGACGCGTTGCCCATTGCGAACTGGGTTGGGCCGGTCGTGAAAAAACGCGACCAGTAAGGCGGATGATAATCCAACCAGTTCCCAACCGAGAAACAGCGTCTCGATCGTTCCAGCCAGCGATGACAGGATCATCCCCAAAAGAAAGACGGCGTAGAACACAAAGAACCGGCCGTATCCTGGTTCGCGGTGCAGATAACGGCTGGTGAACGCCCCCACCGTGCCGCACAACACAAAGGAAAGGATCGCAAACGGTACCGAGAGCCGGTCGAACACGAACTTCAGGTGGAAGTGAAAGTGTTGCGCCGGAATGACGACCCAGTTGCCAATTTCAACCGGAACGTGCCGCGTGTCCAAGACGAGCATCATGGCCAAGATGGCCAAGGCCGCCAGCAGTCCCGCGACGACGGAGACTTGCGTGAAGCGCGCCATCATCCGCTCGCCCAACGGCCGGCCGATGAGCGACATCACGCCGAATACCGCCAACAGCGCGGCCGGACACGCCACGACGCACACGCCCAGTACCTGCATTATCGAGTCGTAGTTCATTGTGGGGTGCTTGATTGTGTTAGGGTCGGTTGTCTTGAATGGAAGCGAACCCCAAATGATCGCGCCAACCGCGATACCAGTCCAGCGACGAAGTCACGAGCGGCAATTGTGTAGTCTCCGGTTCGTAGGGGACGAATTGGCCGTCGATGTAACGATGAACCTGTGACGTGGCACCGTCCAAGACGGCGAGTTGCACCCAGTTGCCGTTCACGAGCTGGGCGATCCCTTGGTTGTCGTCGATGATTCGCCGCATCAAGTCCGGCGTGGTCTCAATGACGAACAGCAGCCGCACCGGTTCATGGATTTCGACCATTTGTGCCGAGAGTCCCGGCCGCAGATCGCTAGCGGCCCCGGACATCACGCCGATCAGGGAAGTGATATTGTGCGGCAGCTTCGATCCGCACCCATAACCTTCGGTGTCGACCGTCGAGTGATAATATTCCAGGCTGATGCCCGCGCAGACCGGCATGGCCGCTTGCAGCAGCCGCTCCAAGATTGACGCCCGCTCGTCGTCTTGCGCAGGGTCGTACGAGGCGAGAAAGGCGCGGCGGTCCAGGAACAGCCCGCGGCTCCATGCGCGCCGGCCGACGAAACAAAGCGCGTTGGTGGCGTGATTATATTCCGGCCGCGCTTGCGACAAGTCCTCGGCCCGCCCCTCGACATGACGCAGCGCTTCTTCGGCCGTCAAATGAAACGGCGCCGACTCAAAGCGACGGCAGCGTTCGTGGGCGTTCCGCTCGCGGGCGGCGTCGATCGATTGTCGGGCATGTTCCATCAGTTTGCGGTGCGTTACGGGAATCCGGTCCACGTCGTACCAGGTGATCTCGTCGTTGCAGGTGTTGTGATAAGCACTGGCAAAGAAGACGTCTTCAGGGATCGGCAAGCCGCGCTCGGCCAGAATCCGCCGCACGCTGGAATTATTGGCCATCTGGGCGAAGGCGCGGGCGTTGGGCCCTCCCCGTGATCCGCTGCACGCGCCGCAGTTGTAGGCCGATTCGTGGGGGTTGTTCACGCTCGATGATCCATGACCGCAAAACAAAACGAGTGGCGAGAAGTTCTTTGTGAGTCCCATCAAGCGCAACGTGCCTTCGACGACGTTGGCCATTTCGTCGATCGTGTAGCCCACGTGGCCTTCCTGAGGTCCCGGTTCGGGTTCAGTACGCTGCAAATGAAGCTCGGACGAACGGGGCGTCACGATGTGTCCGAAGAAATTGCGAATCCGCGACGTCGTGCGCGGAAATAGAATGCGGGCCACCAATGGAAACGCGGCAAACGCGCCGAGCAGTCCGGTGAGCATCCCCCCCACCAAGGTCCGCGAGCCGAGTTGGGCAAAGCGCAGCGCATGTCCGATTCGCCGGCGGGTCAGCGCCTGGAGCTGACTGGAGGTCATCAGCGAGTACAACGGCTGTTCGCGGACGTAATGCTGCGGTTTGATCACGACCGGGCACAACGGTTTGAAGTACGCTTCGGTGACACCCTGGAAATACATTGCTACACCGAAGAAACCAGCAACCGACAGCGTTTCACACGCCGGTTCGACCTCTTCCAGGTGCCGCCGGAATGATTCTTCGCGGTCGTCAATGCAACAGACAATCTGGAACAACGGCCGGAACGATTGACCGTCGACAGAACTTTCCGCCGAAGCGGCGCGTGTCCGCTGCGAATGGGTGATCACCGCATCCAGCGTGTCGTTGCGGTATTTGCGTTCGTAGCTGTGATGGTAAATGCGGCGGCGTTCCAGGCTGGGAAAGGTTTCGACTTCGTGGACCAATGTCGTCCATTGTTCGGGCGAGAACGCCAGCAGGTGTTCCGGTTTCCACCCGCGAACCTGAGCCAATTGAAAGATCACAAACGCCCGCTGGTCGACGCTGTTCAATTGATCATCGGCGACCTCGCCTGCGGCGGTGTCGCGAAGTTGGTCAAGCGGACCGTCAAAGTCCATGGACTCGCGGGCGACCTGGGCAGCGGCGACGCGATCCAAAATGAGCCTCACGGCCAAGTATTCTACGAGTGTTCCAGCGGGGGCGGGACGCGGCATCCATTCCGCGTTGGTCTCCAGCTGCCAGATCATGCCGGCCCAGCCGCGAAGGGCAAGCAGGCTCTGCAGGATGAATTCGGACTGTTCGTCTTCTCCGATGCCTAGTAGGCGAAGTGACTCATCGATCGATTCCAGCGGACCGATCTGCGAATCGGTCAGCCGCCGGACTTCGCCATGGATGTCCGCATACCAACGTGTCGGAGAGCAGTACGGCTGGCTGTAGGAATTGAGGAATGCGCGGTAGAAGCCCAGGTCACGATCGGGTAATTGCCAGTCGGCGAACCCCTGGTCAAGGAATGCGGAACAAAACCGGATCAGTAGTTCGTCCACCGCCAAATCCGCGTCTTCCCCGGTGGCGTCCAACAACAGATCGCGGTGCCGCTTCGAGCGATGTTCGACCGGTTGCGCGGCGGGGGCCAACTGGTCGGCGAGCCGCACTCCGTTGTAACAGAGCTTCCATAGAAAGTTCAGTATGAATGCTTCCCAGGTCTTAGGACTCCAGGACTCGATCGTCCGCCGGTCGAATCTGTCCAACATCTCGGCAAGGACGTCGGAGTCGGCGAATTCACGGACGGGGTTGCCGTTGCGCAGATCCCGCCTGACCCAGCGCCGGGTTTCGTCGATCAGCTGTTCGCGGACCGACGGCTCGACTTCCTCGCGAAAGGATCGCAGCGCGTCGGTCTCGGCGATCACCCACCGCAATTCGGCGGTCGGTCCCGATCGCAACGGAAATTGCAACATGGCGAGGCGCAAGGCGTATCGCGTGCCGAACGAGCCGACGAGGCAATCGGCGCCTTCTCCGAGGCTTTCCAACAACACGGCTTCCAGATCCTGCACGCGAATCCGGCCGTGAGCGAGTTGTTCCCGGTAATGTTCTTCGGGCAAATAAGGATGGCATCCAAACCGTCGACCGCCGGCTTTGACACCCGCATCGAACGGGCGATCTTCGAAGGCATGAAGCGTGTTATGGTGCACGAAGACCGTGATCGGTCCCTGGGACGGAAGCAGGTGCGTGGCATGCGCGATCGCCTGGCGCAATTTCTCCCGGCGCGCGGAGTCGTCGGTTTGGGTTTCCCCTTTGGGGTGTTCGAGAGCTGTCGACTGCAATGCCTGGTCCGTCCAGATACTTCAACGTGGAATGATAAAGGCTTCGCACGGAGACACCCGTTCCGACTGCGGTCGGAAGGTTCTCTGCTCCGCGTTTGATAGACCCTGCGTGTTCTGTTTAATGCTACGACAAAATTGGAGAGCGGCCGGGAATGACAGCAGGGGATGCAACAGTCGTGCCAGAATCCGGCCGACGGTCTCGCAAACAGGACGGATAATTTTGGCAACGACGTCTTAATGCAGCCCGTATAGCGGTTTACCGCGTTTTTTCCTATGATTTTGCGGCTGCAACGGTCAGTCCGTGCCATTTGGAATATTCTTGCTATAATCCTAAACGGGATTTAAAGGCCGATACTTCCAGTGGGTGTGCAATTCCTTGCAGCGGGCATGCAATCGTCTGCACTAGAAATTGCGGCGAATGATGAATTTTCTGGAGTCACCAGACGATGCAAAAATTGATCGAAGGCATTCACAATTTCCAGCGAAACTATTTCAGCAAAGACCAGCGGCTGTTCGAGAATTTGGTCGACGGGCAGCGCCCGCTGGCGCTGTTCATTACCTGCTCCGATTCGCGGATCGATCCCAATTGGCTGACGCAGACCAAGCCGGGTGAGTTGTTTATCCAGCGCACGGCGGGCAACATTGTCCCCCCCTACGGCGCCGTGCAGGGGGGCGAAGCAGCCACGATCGAATATGCCGTCAGCGCGTTGAAAGTGAAGGACATCGTCGTCTGCGGGCATTCCCACTGCGGGGCCATGTCGGGGCTGTTGGATCAGGAGAGTCTGGCGAAGATGCCGGCGGTCAGTTCCTATCTGAATCATGCCGAGGCCACGCGGCGGATCATTGAGGAGAACTACACCGAAGTCACCGACCCCGCCAAACGATTAATGCTCACCGTTGAGGAAAACGTGCTGGTCCAATTGGAGAATCTGCGGACTCACCCCGCGGTGGCCGCGGCCATCGACCGTAGCGATCTCAAACTACACGGCTGGGTGTACAAGTTCGAAACGGGTGACGTGTTCGCCTTCGATCCCGACAAGGGGCAATTTTTGCCCGTCGCGGACGCGGAACGTCCCCGCACCGAATCGGATTGGTCGTTGCCTCCGATTTGACGTAACTTGCCGGTGTGTATTAACGAGCAGGCACACGTCGTCAGCGATTCCTAACCCCAGCGCGGAACGTCGTCTTTCGGGTTTCCGGCGAATCCACGCGCTCGCTCGACGTCCGGTCGTCCATGCTTTGGCCGGAAGTAACGTTCGTAGTATGATAACCGTCCGCAGACGGTCGACCCGGGAGCCCCGTGCGGAAACGCGTTGGCCGCATCGCCCGGGCGACCGCTTCGGATCCGCTTCCCGACAGTTCCCCACCGAGACGGGGGCGTGACGCGCGATGTTTGAAGTCCGACCCAGTGAAAACGATCGAACCTACCGTCTGGCTGTCGCCGGCTTGTTGATGCTCAGCGTGCTGGCGCTAGCGGTGACCGTCTGGGTCATGAACGACTTTCTCCGCGAGCAGGAGATTGTTCAGGAATTGATGCGGCAATTGCCGCCCGGTTCTGCGGAATCATCCGCAGAGGAGCTTGCCGGCGAACTGCGGTGGCAGTTTCGACTCACGATATTGGTGGTTCTGAACGTGATTGTCACCGGCTTTGCGGTGGTGCTGTTGTGGCGGGCATACCGCTCTTCTCAGGAATCGCTGCGCGACATCAAGGTTCTGGCCGGCGACGTGCTCGGCAGTATCGACCAGGCCATTATCACGACCGATCCGGCCGGGCGCGTGACTAGCATCAACCGCGCGGGGCTTGAAATGCTGAGGCTCGAGGAAGAGCAGATCGGCCGTCCCCTCGGGGAACTTGCCGACGGAATTCCCTTGGAACAGTTTCGGCAGGAATCGAGACAGGCGGACTCGACGCCGTTGGCGCGGGACTTCGCCGTCACAAAAAATGGCGCCACACGCACGTTCCGAACCTTCTGCCAGCCGTTGCGGGATCGTGAGAATTTGGATATTGGCAACATCGTCCAGATCCGGGACGTAACCGATCGCGTCCTGGTGGAGGAGAGTCTGCGGCGAATGGAACGTTACGTCGGCTTGGGCTCCCTGGCGGCCGGATTGCACCACGAAATCAAGAATCCGTTGGCGGCGCTCTCGCTGCATGTCCAATTGATGGAAGAGGAACTCGACGGGCACGAGACGCTTGACGAAGTTCACGACATGCTGGGGGTGATCAAAACCGAAGTGGCCCGCGTCGGCGGCGTGTTGGAAAGTTTTCGCGATTACGCGTCCCTGGGACACCTCAATCTGTCGCGGGTCGACATTGCCAAGCTGATCGATCGGCAAGTGAAATTGATCGCCCCCCGCGCACGGATGAAAAACATCAACGTGCGGGTTTTGTTGTCACCCCATGAAGTACCGCCGGTCGACGCCGACCGGGTACGGCTGGAACAAGTCCTGCTGAACCTGCTGGTCAACGCCATGGAGGCCATGACTGACGGGGGAACAATGACGATTCGTTCATTTCTGATTGAAACGCCCGCCGCGGAATCGGTGGGTATCGAGGTCATAGATACTGGTCCGGGGATTCCCCAAAACCTGCGCGACCGCATCTTCGACCCGTATTTTACGACCAAAAGCGAAGGTACCGGCATGGGACTTGCGTTATGTGATAAGATCGTCCGCCAACACCGCGGCAGCCTCGACTTTCGCTGTTCGGAAGAGGGGACGACCTTTACGATTACGCTTCCGCTGCGCTAGCGCTTCTTCCACGGGAAAGCAAAGCCGCTATGTATGACGGGTTCCACATCCTCATTGTCGACGATGAACCGAACATCCGTGCCGGATTGGCCAAAGGGTTGGCGCGAACGGCGGACAAAATCGAAACCGCCCGCGACGTACACGACGCGTTGGAGAAGTTCGACCAAGGAGATTACCGCTTGGTCATCGCCGATGTCCGCTTGCCGGGCGATCGCAGCGGACTGGATCTGGTTTCGCTGATTTTGGAACGCAAGCCCGATACGACCGTGATTGTGATCACGGCACACGGGACGGTCGAAACCGCTGTCGATGCCATGCGCCGCGGTGCGTTCGACTTCATCACCAAGCCGGTCGATTTGAATCTGATTCGCCAGCAAGTCACCCGGGCGTTTGATCACCATCGACTTCAGGAGGAGAACCGGGAGCTCAAAGACCGCCTGGCGGACGCCGGAGAAATCTCGGGAATCATCGGCAACTGCGCCGCCATGCAGGACGTGTTTCAGCAGATTCGACAGGTGGCCGACACCGACGCCACTGTGTTGATTCAGGGGGAAAGCGGGACCGGCAAGGAATTGATCGCCCGCGCCCTGCACGATTTGAGCGGCCGTTCAAGCGGGCCGTTCGTGGCCGTCAATCTCGGCGCGCTTCCCGAAACGCTGTTGGAAAGTGAATTGTTCGGCCACGAAAAAGGTTCCTTTACCGGGGCGGCCCGGCAAAAACCGGGGTGTTTCGAAAGATCCCGCGGCGGGACGCTGTTTCTGGATGAGATCACCGAGATCCCGCATAAAAGCCAGGTCGACCTGCTCCGGGTGTTAGAGTCGGGACATTTCACTCGCGTGGGGGGCGAAGAACTGCTCTCGTCCGACGCGCGGATCGTTTCGGCCACCAATAAGGACATTGGACTGTTGATCGAAGACGATTCGTTTCGTGAAGACCTTTATTACCGCTTGAACATTGTTCCCATCCGCGTACCGGTGCTCCGCGAACGCCGCGATGATATTCCGCTATTGATCGAGCACTTTTTGTCGCACTTTTGCCAACGCCACGGCCGGCCCGCCAAGCAGCTTTCCGACGAGGCAATGCATCTGCTCACGGCTGCGCGTTGGCCAGGCAATGTACGGCAGCTCCGCAACGTTATGGAACGGTTGGTCGTCACAGTCCGCGAAGACGTGATCGGTGCCGACGACCTGCCGCGAGAAATTCGCGAGGAACCCCGTGAGCAATCCACGCGCATTCGTTCGTTGACCGAGGTCACCGAAGACGCCGAGCGAGCCGCGATCCAAGCGGCGCTGGCCGCCTCGGACTGTCATCGCGAACAAACGGCAAAGGCCTTGGGCATCAGCGTTCGCACGCTGCACTACAAAATGAGCCGCTACGGACTCCATTGACGATTGAACTTGTGCGAATAAGTGAGCCAACGCCGCGTTGGTTTTGTGAATCACTATTGGCCAATGTCAAATCGGTCGCTAATGCCTTCCGTTCTGAACCCGCGCAGCGTGCAAGAACTTGCACGGACGTGCAACCAGATGCCCACCCGCGGCCGCGGTCCACGAATTCCCGATCAACAAATCGGCGGTGAAAACCGATACAAACTCCCCAAAACACAGGGCGCGCCGGTTTGGCACGTCGATTGCATCCAGGGTGTAGTCGATCCACGTCTCTACACTTCATTTCAAGGGGGACACGTCTCATGGACAGTGCCCACACATTGCCACCGTCAAGGGCTCATTCTAACCACCCCCATCATGCCGCGACTTCTTTGGACTTTACGAGTGTCTTTTTACCCAGTTGTATTGAGATGATTCGGCCGGCTTCCGAAAAGTCATCGGTGATCAGTCTTCTGATTCAATCGCTCGTGTGCGAAGGCCGTATCGATCCAGCGCATGCGGAGGAGATCATCAGGGGACTGATTGAACACGAACGGCATGGGACGTCGGCCATCGGTAAGGGACTCGCCTTTCCACACCTGCGGACCGCCGAAGTCAAGGAATTTGTCGGGGCCATCGGTGTCGCACCGGACGGCATCGATTTTGGATCGCTTGACCACGATCCGACCAAGCTGGTGTTCTTGACGCTTTCACCCCGCGACGGACGCGAGCAGCATATTCAGCTTCTGAGCCGGCTAGTCCGGTTGATGCAGGACAAGGCGGTCAACATGCAGTTGCATCACCGCCTGCGACCGCAGGACGTGTATGAATATCTTTCCGATCTCGACGAGCAAAACCGATCCACGACGGCCTAAAATTGGCATCGTTTTTGGGGCAGAGCTTTTCGGTCAATTCACCGTCGGCACCGGCTCCGGCGGGGTCTCGGGCGGAGCGACGTCGACTTCAACAGTCATGCGGTGCTCACCGCCGCCGATGATAACGCCTTGGATCGGGCAGACGTCATTGTAGTCGCGTCCCCAGCCCACGGTAATGTGATCGGTCGAGGCCAAGACGTTATTCGTGGGATCGACTCCGATCCAGCCAGCGGGTCCACAATAGACGGCCAGCCAGGCGTGCGATGCGTCTGAGCCGACGAGTCGCGGCTTGCCCGGCGGCGGTTCGGTTCGCAGATAGCCGCTCACATACCGCGCCGCCAACCCAATCGATCGCAAACAGCCGATCTGCAGATGCGCAAAGTCCTGGCAGACGCCGTGTCGCTGTTCAAATACCTCCTCGATGGGGGTGTGCACCGTCGTTGCCCGCGGGTCATATTTGAAGTCGCTGTGAATCCGCGCTGTCAGGTCGATGACCCCTTCAAGAATCGGACGTCGGTCGGGAAATGACGGCTTCACGTAATCCTGAAGCGCTGCGAACCGCTTAACGCTTGTGGAGTCAAACACATACTGGTACGCATCCAGCACATCCGGCGCGCGGGCCGTCCGTAATTGCCCCGCCATTTGCTCCCAAGGGACCGTGCTGGAAGGCACAACCTCCGGCATGGGAGCCCCCGCAACGCGGCTGTTGGCGGTGACCGTCAGTCCCAGATGTGTCTGCGAGATCGCAAAGAACGACACGTCATTGCCGAAATAATCCTTGGCGTAGGTGACGGCAAAGGGTTCGGGGTGGATCAGTAGGCGAAACTCTTCGCAGACCTGGTTGGGGAGCGCTCGCGGGGCCAAGTGCACGAGGTTGTGACACACCGGCACCGCTTCGGAGTAAGAGTATTTCGTCGTGTGAGAGACGCTGTAATTCACTGCGGACTCAAGTCGGCAAGCTGATGGGAGGGCGCCGCATGGACAAGGTAGCGGTGCGAAATTGCCTCGGCAAGTTTTGGCAGTTGCGACTCCCATTCGGTCGTGAGCCGCTCGAGTGCCGTGTAATCGCCCAGGCCGTGAGTTTCTGCGACAGATTGGATGTCCATCAGCCGCACCGAATGCAATAGCGTCATCGCCAGACGCTGCTCCGGCGCATAATCGGGTGAGGATCTGTCGCGGGGCAGCTTTTCGACGTGCCGCACCAATTGAACGTATTGAAACGCCAGCGCTCGGGGATTCGTCTCGTCGGTCAATACCAGATCGAGCACGGCCGCCAATTGACGGTTTGCCAGATAGCGCGACCGATAGGTCATCAGGCTGTCAGCGACCTCCAATACGGTTCCCAAAACCGGTCCCGGGAACTCCGGCATCGGGATAAAACAGTTCTTGACCAGACTGATGATCTGTAACGAGCGTTCGATCCGGCGGCCCAATTCGAGGAAATGAAAGGCTTGGGTGCGAACCATGCTTTCCACGATCACACCGGCGAAGGCGGCGAAACTGGTGATCAGTCCGTCGGTCATCGACAGCAGATCCGACAGCGTCATCGTGCGATGGGGGGCGGGGCGAAAATCCTCGTCGATGCCGTGAATGATCCGCCACGTGTCCAGAGAAATGCGGTCGCGGACGATCGACCCCAACCGATACACTTCATCCAAAATCGACCGTAAACAGGCCGGCTGCGAGGGGTCGAAGACCGACATCGGCAAATCGTGCTCGATGGCCGGCAATTGCCCGCGCATTTTGTTGATCGCGTATCCCGGCTCGATTTGGCCCTGATCTGCCAGGCATCGCAATAGCACGGGGACTTCCAGGTCGCTCGTCGAGCGGGTTTCACCGCTGAGGCGGCTGGCAGCGCTGCGCAGCAGCCGTGCCGACGCCTCGGCGCGTTCCATCTGCCGCCCCAGCCAAAAGAAATTGTCCGCCGTACGGCTGGGCAATTCGGCTCCGCTGCGCCGCAATTTGATCGGCCGTCCTGGCTCTTCCAGCAGCGTGACCATTTCGACCGGTCCGTCGGAAAGGATCCAAACGTCTTTGCTCCCTTCCCCTTTGCGGACCGACAACTCCAGCGGATCAAGCGCACTCGATGTGCGGGCCAAGGCCCCTTGCATCACGGTATACTCATTGCCGTCAGTCACCAGATAGCCCCGCAGCGCGAGATAGGCGGGCTGCAGATTCCGGCTCCAGATGGGGACGGTCGAGCGTTTGACTTTCTCTTGGGCGGCAAACTGCAGCGGGTTGGCCTTGATCGTGGCGGCCAATTCGTCCGGCTTCATGGTCGCCAGTTTCTCCCGCGTCGGGCCATCTTTGCCGCGATTGCGAAAGGCCGGCTGGACGATCAGGTTCTCCAGATTCTTAAGCACATGGGCCAGTCCCGCCGGCTGGCCGCACCACCAGGAGGCCACGCCGGGGATCAATAATTCTTCGCCGAGCAACAATTGGCACAGTCGCGGCATAAACGCCATGAACGCGACCGATTCGACCAACCCGCTTCCCAGCGCATTGGCGATGCCGACCGTACCCGTCCGCGCCGCTTGCCGCAGCCCGGCCACTCCCAACCCGGCCGTGGACCCCAACTCCAACGGATCGCACTCCTTGCTGTTTTGCCGGCGGAGTATTACGTCCACCGGCAACAGCCCGCCGAGCGTTTTGAGCATCACCTGATTATTCCGCACCGCCAGGTCACCCCCTTCGACCAGGGTGTACTCCAAATAGCGCGCCAGGTAGGAATCCTCAAAGTAATTGAGGCTCTTCGGGCCCTCGCTCAACAGCACCACCCGCGGGTTCTCGGGATGTTCCGGCGCGAGTCCCCGCAGCGTGGCCTGGGCCGCGATGAAATACGGCGCCAGACGTTCGACCTGACAGCTATGGAATACGTCCGGCAACATCCGCGAAACGACGATGCGATTCTCCAGAGCGTATCCCAGACCGGACGGCGACTCGGTTCGATCGGCGAGAATCCACCATTCTCCGTTGGGCGAGCGGGCCAAGTCGGCGGCATAAAAATTCAGTAGGCACTGGTTTGGATATCGGAGGCCATGATAAGGCCGCAAAAACCCCGGATGGGCATACAGCAACTCCGCCGGCAACAATCCCTGCGTAACCAGCGTCTGTTCGCCATACAAGTCTTGCAGGACCAGATTCAGCAGCTTTGCGCGTTGTTTCAGCGCTGCGGAGACCGACTCCCATTCGGCCGCGGAGATCATCAATGGAATCGGGTCCAACTCCCACGGCCGCAGCTTGTCGTCGGGAGTGGCATAGCCGCCGAAGGCGAAATCGTTGGCCTGTACCGTCCGCTGCGCCTGCAGCCAGCGCCGCGCAAACTCATCGCGGCCGATGCCGTTGATCGCGTCCAAAAAGGACTGCGTGTGCGGGCGGGGGATTCCCGTGCCGGTAATGAACTCATCGTACACCCCGTCGGGCGGAGTGTAGCTTTGAATCAGACCGTGCACGGACAAGGGGGAGGTGGACACGATGTCGTTTGGTTCCTGAAGGTATGCCGCTTGGCCCGATTCACGAATCCTGAAATCGGGAGTCTATACTGTGACGCGATTTCGGCGAAGATCAAGCGTAAACGGGAACACGTCGTTCCGCTCGTCCTCGGGGATGGGCGACGCTCCGCCGGTGTGCCCCATTTTGAAAAACCGCGATGCGCGTCGGCCCTCGGCTTCGTAGGCATTCACTGGAAAGACGTCCGTATTTCGGCCGCCAGGGTGACCCACGTGGTATTTACAACCGCCGATCGAACGGCCCATCCACGTGTCCAACACGTCAAAAATTAACGGCTCGTCAACCGGAATCGTGGGGTGCAAACAACTCGGCGGTTGCCAGGCGCGGTACCGCACGCCGGCGACGAATTCCCCCGCCGTCCCCGTCGGATGCAGTGGAACCTTGCGGCCGTTGCACGTCACGACGTGGCGCGGATCGAACATCCCCCGCACTTTGACCTGCAGGCGTTCGACGGAAGAATCGACATATCGCGAAGTCCCTCCGCCGGCCGGCTCTTCTCCCAGGACGTACCACGGCTCCACCGCCGACCGCAGCTCGAGCGAAATCCCGAGCGTTTCCATCTCGCCGATGACCGGGAAACGAAACTCAAAGTGCGGCGCAAACCAGTCGGCCTCCAACGGAATGCCCGCTGCGTTGGTTTCATCAATCACGTCGTTGAAATCCTGCCGCAGAAAATGCGGCAACAGCCAGCGGTCGTGAATCGAACGGTACCAGTCCATCAGCTTCGCCCGATAGGGCTTCTCCCAAAACCGCGCGACCAGCGAACGCAGTAGCAACTGTTGCGTGAGGCTCATCTGCCAATGCGGCGGCATTTCAAAGGCACGAAACTCCACCAACCCCAAGCGGCCGGTTGACGAATCAGGCGAATACAGTTTATCGATGCAGAACTCCGCCCGGTGCGTGTTGCCGGTGAGGTCCACGAGCAGATGCCGAAAGACTCGATCGACCAGCCACGGCGGACAGTAGCCCTTCTCCGGAATCTGCTCGAAGGCGATCTGCAATTCGTAGGTTGCGTCCGCGCGGCCTTCGTCGACCCGCGGCGCCTGACTGGTGGGACCAACAAACCGTCCCGAAAATAAGTACGACAGAGAGGGGTGATTGTGCCAGTAGGCCAGCAGGCTCCGCAACAAATCGGGCCGCCGCAAAAACGGGCTGTCGGTCGGCGTCTGCGCGCCCATCACCACGTGGTTGCCCCCGCCGGTGCCGGTGTGTGTGCCGTCGACGTCGAACTTTTCAGTTCCCAGCCGTGACAACCTTGCATCCTCGTACAACCCCGACGTGATCGCGACCAGTTCCTCCCAACTCTTCGCCGGTTGCACATTGACCTCAATCACCCCCGGGTCGGGTGTGACCTTGATGTGCTGCAAGCGGTAGTCCGGCGGCGGAAGATAGCCTTCAATGATCACCGGCAATTGGAGGTCCGCAGCGGTTTGCTCAATCGCGGAAATCAAGTCCAGGTAATCCTCCAGCCGGTCCACCGGCGGCATGAACACGTGCAGAATGCCGTTGCGGGTCTCGAAGCACATCGCCGTCCGCACGATGCCGGCCTCAAAGTCCTGTCGGATGCTGTCTTGTGACGGTTCCTCCTCCGATTCGGGCATCTCACCTCCGGGACCGACCGGCTGCAGCGCGTGGTCCCGCGTACGCACCCGCGCCGACTGAGATCTTAGTCGTGATGAATATTGTTGGCGAAAGAATTCAAAGTCCGGAAGTGGGCGGGATTGCTCAAACGGGACGTACGGCACGGAAACATAGTCGCCCGGCGCCTGAACCGGCAGCGAATCCAGCGGCAGACGCAGACCCATCGGCGAATCGCCGGGAATCAGAAACATCTGGTCATGCCGCACAGGCCAATGCCCGCTGCTCCATCGCGGTTGCGCGTTCCACCATTGGTGCACCAGCGGCAACACACATCCCACCGGCGACGTAAGTCCCTGTCCGAAGACGCGGGCCAGCCGCGCCCGTTCTTCCTTGTCGTCCAGGTTGGCATTCTTCACATCGGTGTTGACCGCCAACCGCCGTTCCTTCCACACGTAATACATGGCGTCTTCGTAGGCCAGCGCCACGTGATCGGGATTCACCTGCAGCCGCTTGGCCAGCGACGTCGCAAACAACCCCGCTTGCTCGATCGTGTGGTCGTAGCTGCCGTCCGGATCGGCCAGCAGCGACGTGTCTTGCCACAGCGGCTGTCCATCGGTCCGCCACATGCAGGTCAGCGCCCACCGCGGCAGCGGCTCGCCGGGGTACCATTTGCCTTGCCCGATATGCACCAGTCCACCGGGCGCAAAACGCTTGCGCAAGCGGCTGATTAAATTGCCGGCCAGCCGGCGTTTGTTAGGACCGACAGCGGCCGTCTTCCATTCGTCCCCTTCCATGTCGTCGATCGAGACGAATGTCGGTTCGCCCCCCATCGTGAGCCGCACGTCCCCCGCCTCCAAACGATCGTCGACGTCGTGTCCAACGGCTTCGATTTGTTGCCACTCGGCGTCGGTGTACGGCTTGGTCACACGGGGATCCTCGTGGATCCGCGTGACCGACATTTCATGTTGAAAATCAACTTCGCATTTTCCGATGGAGCCGGTGATTGGTGCCGCATTGATCGGTTCGGGAGTGCATGCCAGCGGAATGTGCCCCTCGCCCGCCAGCAGCCCCGACGTGGGGTCCAGACCGATCCAACCCGCACCGGGCAAATAGACCTCCGCCCAGGCGTGCAGATCGGTGAAGTCCTCGGCCGCACCTGAAGGACCGTCGAGCGATTCGACGTCCGGTTTGAGTTGAATCAGATAGCCCGAGACAAACCTTGCCGCCAATCCCAATTTGCGGAGCAGTTGCACCATCAGCCAGGCACTGTCGCGGCACGACCCGCTGCCCAGCTCCAAGGTTTCCTCCGGGGTCTGCACGCCGTGCTCCAGCCGCACGACGTACTTCACCATCTGTTGCAACTGCCGATTCAATTCGACAATGAAGTCGATCGTCTTCGTGGGGGACGTATCGACCGACTCAAACAGGGCCGTCAATTTCGGTCCGGCCGGTTGCGTATGCAGAAAAGGCAATAGATCCTTTTGGAGCACTTCCTCATACGTAAAGGGAAATTGCTCTGCCTGCGGTTCGAGAAAAAAATCGAACGGATTGATGACCGTCATTTCGGCGACCAGATCGACTTCCACCTCGAACAAATCGGTCGTGTCGTTAAAGACCAGCCGCGCCAAGTGATTGCTGTGAGGGTCCTGCTGCCAATTGATGAAGTGTTTGCCGGGCTGCACTCGCAGAGAGTAGCTACAGATCGGCGTGCGGCAATGCGGTGCCGGGCGCAGTCGCACTACGTGCGGGTTCATATTGACGGCGCGGTCGTATTTGTAGATTGACTTGTGATTCAGTGCGACGCGTATCATGTAAGGTGTCCGATCAGGAGATAATCGAAGAACGATCCGCTGTCGGCCCGCAGCGTGGTCTCGTTTCCGGGCAAAATTCTTCCGCCGACGATCTTGCGCGGCGTCGTTCAACCGGATTGCGACTGGCTCATCGTCGCCGCGTTCCGCGCTTTCCGTTGCTGCTGTGTCGTGAAGAAGTCGTCGGAGATGGCCTCACCCACGAGATTCAACTGGTTTTGAAAGTCGTCGATATATTGGTGCAGACCATGTTGGACGATATCCCGCACGCTGGTGTAATCCATGGTGGAACACAACTGACCCATGCGTTGTTCGGCCAGATTGCAGAACGTGCCTGACGCGCTGCCCGTAATGTTCCGCAACGACTCCTGGGCTTTCATTAGGCAAAAGTGCATCGAACGCGGAAAGTGGCGGTCGAGGATCAGAAAATCGGCGACACGGTCGGGGACGATCTTTCCGTGCTGACGGCGATACATGACCAGCGCACTGGCCGATTTCAGCAAGGCCGACCAGCGGACGACGTCGAGCGCCGATCCCACATCTCGAGCATCCGGCAGAAGTATGAAATATTGTACGTCGACGATCCGCGACGTCTTATCCGCCCGCTCCAAGAGCCGTCCCAAGCGCGAAAAGTGCCAGGCTTCGCCGTGGGACATGGTGGCGTCGGTCGCGCCCACCAACAGGTGGCTGGCGAGCCGCACCCGCTCGCAAAACTCCTGTGGTTGATCGAGGGTCGTGCTGATTTTTGCCGCCGTGCGGACCATGAAGTAGAACTTATTCAGTTGCTCCCAGACGACCGAGGGCAGGATCTCGCGGATCGTCCGTGCGTTCTCCCGGGCATACGCCGTACAGGAAATGATCGAATTGGGATTCTCTTCGTCGAACGACAGGAATCGCAGCACGTTTTCCCGTGTCGGTTCGCCGTACCGTTCGGCAAAGGAATCTTGATCCCCCGTCGTATAGACCAGCGGCGCCCATTGGTTGCCGAGCGAATCGGTTTCACCCAACGTCAGGTTGTAGTTCACATCGATAAATCGGGCTACGTTTTCGGCCCGCTCGACGTAACGGCTCAACCAATAGACGGAATTCGCAACGCGGCTCAGCATCAATTCGTCTCCTGGGCAGCTGGAGTCAACGGCGGCATCGACTGGCCGCCGCGCAGGACCCATGTGTCCTTGCTGCCCCCGCCTTGCGACGAGTTGACGACCATCGACCCTTCCCGCAGCGCCACCCGCGTAAGCCCACCCGGCATCACATAGATGTCCTTGCCGCACAGAACAAATGGCCGCAAATCGACGTGCCGAGGCTTGAGTTCATCTCCCACCAGCGTGGGAACCGTCGACAGCTTGAGCATCGGTTGGGCAATCCACTCGCGGGGATTGGCGCGGACCGCGGCGGCACATTTATCCCGATCCGCTTGCGATGCCTGCGGCCCCATCAAAATCCCGTAACCGCCCGACTCGTTCGTCGGCTTGACCACCAACTTGTCGAGGTTCGACAGCACGTGGCTCCGCTGCTTTTCATCGGAACACAAATAGGTGGGGACATTCGGCAGGATCGCGTCTTCTCCCAGGTAGTACTTGATGATCTCCGGCACGTAGGCATAGACCGCCTTGTCGTCAGCGACACCGGTACCGGGCGCGTTGGCCAGCGTGACGCGGCCCGCCCGATAAACATCCATCAAGTGGTCGACGCCCAGCGTAGAATCCTCGCGGAAATTCTTCGGATCAAGAAAATCATCGTCGATCCGGCGATAGATCACATCAACACGTTGGAGCCCCCGCGTAGTATTCATGTGCACGTAGCCGTCTTCGACCACCAGGTCCGAGCCTTGCACCAGTTCGACGCCCATCTGTTGTGCCAAAAACGTGTGCTCGAAATAGGCCGAATTATAAATGCCCGGCGTCAGCACCACGGCGGTCGGGTTGCTGACCCCCGCCGGCGCGCACTCCAACAAAGTCTGCAACAACTGCTCGGCGTAATCCTCGATGGGGGCGACCGACATGCCTTGGAACACGTGTGCGAAGGTGCGTTTCATCATCTCCCGGTTTTCCAAGACGTACGAAACGCCCGAGGGGCAACGCAGATTGTCCTCCAGCACATAGATCTGCCCGTCTTGATCCCGAATCAAGTCGACGCCGGTGATGTGGCACCACACTCCCTGCGGCGGTTGGAAACCGAGGCATTGCGAACGCAACGTCTTCGACGAGACAACGAGGTCCTCTGGGACCGCTCCGTCCTTGAAGATCTTTCGCTCGTTGTAAACGTCGTTGATGAAAAAATTCAGTGCCCGGATGCGTTGCTTCAGTCCACGTTCGACCACCGCCCATTCGTTCGCATCGATGATCCGCGGCAGCAGGTCGAACGGCCAGACCTTCTCGGTACCGGCGGAGTGCCCGTACACATTAAATGTGATGCCCAAGTTTTCGAGGCTCAGCTCGGCCGCCTTTTGTCGCTGCTGCAGGCTCCCGTCCGACAGCGATTGCAGGCGTTCGACAAATCGCGCCCCGCTGGGCCGCGGTTGGCCGTTGGGCGCAAACATTTCGTCGAAGACACCGTTTGACTGGTAAGAAGCTAGCCTCATTTGCTAAATCCTCAAACTTTCGCGGTGAATAGGAAGTCCAACGTCAGACTGCGCGCGGAGTCCCACGGCCGGGAATGTGCAAGTCGCATGCCGTGCATCGCCTAGAAACTGTGCAACTCGAAAGCAGCCGTATCGTAGCGGACTGCAGAGTCTTCCGGCGAAACGGGCCGACGCCCTTAGCCGCCACACGTTTCGCCGAGTGCCCGATTTGCGTGCATGCGCCGCTGCGAGCGAGGCAAAGCGGCCCGAGCACGCCGATTGCCCGCAGGCTACGCCTGACCGGTATTCGGACGTGGCCTGCAAATAACGCGTCAATTTGCACATTGCCGCTGTCATGACTGAAATGCAGTAGGCCGGCCGCCCTCCGCCCTAACCAGACTCGCGGCGGCTCGCCAACGTCTTCAGGATCGGTGCAATCAACGCCGTCCAGCCGGTTTGGTGGCTGGCACCCAGCCCCCGGCCGGTCTCGGCATCGAAGTATTCGTAAAACAGAACTAAGTCTCGCCAATGCGGATCGTTGAGGAATCGCTCGCCCCGCGCATAACAGGGACGCCCTCCTTCTGCATCCGCCAAAAACAGCTTCGCCAATCGCTTGCGGATTTCGTCTGCCACTTGCTGCAAGTTCATATATCGTCCCGATCGCGTAGGACACTCCACCCGCAGCGAATTCCCGTAGAACTGATGATACCGTTCTAAGGCTTCTATGAGAAGATAGTTCAGCGGAAACCAGACGGGACCCCGCCAATTGGAGTTTCCGCCGAACAGTCCGCTGTCCGATTCTCCCGGCAAATACTGCACTCGCAGTTTTTCGCCGTTCAACTCATATTCAAATGGGTGCTCGGCATGATACTTCGACAGCGAACGAATCCCGAAGGGCGAGAGAAACTCGTCCTCATTGAGCAAATACCACAGCAGCCGCGACAACCGCTCCCGGGTCGGAATCGCCAATAGCCGCAGCCCGTTTCCGTCCTGTTGCGGATCGCGGCGCTCCATATATGTCATAAATTGTGCCAAGTCGGAGCGATGATTGAGGAACCAATTCATCCGCTTGACAAATCCCGGCAACCGGTCCAACACGCGGTCATAAAGCACGTCGACCGTCAACAGTGGGATCAACCCCACGATGGAACGAATCCGCAGCGGAATGCTGTGTCCGTGCAGGTGCAGATGGTCGTAATAGAACCCGTCGGTTTCATCCCACAGCCCGGTGCCGTCCAGCGAATTCATTGCCTCGGCGATCGAGACGTAGTGCTCAAAGAACTTCGACGCCATGTCCTCATAGGCCGGGTTGTTTTCCGCGAGGTCGAACGCGATGGAGAGCATGCTGGAACAGTAATACGCCATCCAGGCGGTCCCGTCCGCTTGTTCCAGATGGCCCCCGGTCGGCAGCGGCTTGGAGCGATCGAAGATCCCGATGTTGTCCAGGCCCAGAAAACCTCCGGTAAAAACGTGCTTGCCCCGAACGTCCTTGCGGTTGACCCACCAGGTAAAGTTCAACAACAGTTTTTGAAACACCCGCTCCAGAAACACGCGGTCGCGAAATTCCGGGCGCGCCGTCATCTGGTAGACCCGCCAGCAGGCCCAGGCGTGCACCGGCGGATTGACGTCGCTCAGATTCCACTCATACGCCGGGATTTGCCCGGATGGGTGCATGTACCATTCCCGCAGGAATAGAATCGCCTGCTCCTTCGCAAAATCCGGGTCCAAATTGGCGAAGGGAATCATGTGAAATGCGGAATCCCACGCGGCGTACCAGGGGTACTCCCATTTGTCCGGCATGGAGATGATATCGCGGTTGAACAGGTGCCCCCAATCGCTGTTGCGACGCACCGTCCGCGGAGCGGTCTGTTGCCCCGGCGGTATGTTCCCGTCGAGCCATTTGGGGATCACATAGTGGTAGAACTGTTTCGTCCACAACAATCCCGCGTTGGCTTGCCGCAGCACGCGCTGCTCATCGATCGTCAATCCCGGCGCCACCAGCGACTCGGAAAACCGGTCCGCCTCTTCGATCCGTTGTTTGAATATGCGGTCAAATTCGTCGCCGAACGGCTGCTCCGGCAGAGTCTCTGTCGCTGTCATCCGTAATCGAAACGCCACCGATTCGCCGGCGGGAACGATCGCGCGGTAGTGCGCCGCAGCTTTGGTCCCTTCCGGCTGGGGATTGACTACGTCTGGGATGCCCTCGACGACCGCCAAATGAAACGCGTCTTTGCACGACGGACGACGGCTGCCCGGATCGTCAATTCGCCACGTGTTCGTTTCATTTTCGGTAAATAGCCACCGGGGCAGTTCCTGATCGGGGCCGATGTCGGCATCGATACGAAATTCCCCCAGCGTTTCATGATTCGCCCGCAAGCTGCTTTCGCTGGTTTGACTGAGGCTGGGTTTGACCCGCGGCTGCTCGTCCGTCGGCCCCCACGACCAGGTGTTCCGAAACCACCACGTCGGCAACACATGAATCGCCGCGCGCTCCGGTCCGCGATTGGCGACGACAATGCGGATCAGAATGTCTTCACAGGCCGCCTTGGCATATTCGATCTGCACGTCGAAATAGCGCCCCTCGTCGAAGATGCCGGTCTCGGTCAGTTCGAACTCCGGATCGTGCCGCGTCCGCTGTGCATTTTCGGCACGCAACGTTTCATAGGGATACGCGGCCTGCGGGTACTTATAGAGCGCCTTGAGGTAGGAGTGCGTCGGCGTCGATTCGAGGTAATAGTAGGCCTCTTTGACGTCTTCGCCGTGGTTCCCCTCCGGGCCGGTGAGGCCGAACAAACGCTCCTTGAGAATCGGATCCTGACCGTTCCACAGGGCCATCGCGAAGCAGAGCCGGCATTGCCGGTCGGTGATCCCCAGCAGGCCGTCTTCGCCCCAGCGGTACGCGCGCCAGACTGCCTCTTCATGTGTGAAATGCAGCCAGGGCCGGCCGTCGCTGGAATAATCTTCGCGGACGGTGCCCCACTGACGCTCCGCAAGATAGGGCCCCCAACGTTTCCAGTTCGCGCCCGGTTCCCGACGCGACTCAGCGGCCAGACGATTCAATTCCGCTTCAGGCATTTGCTTCGCCAGACACTTTTCTCATATGCGGCTCACGCCGGTCACATTCTCGCCGGAGAGCAGTTCAGTGAACTCAAGGTATGGTTCGCCCGGCACATGGAGGTGCCGCGGTAAGGCACTGCCCAAAGGTTCTAGCCACAGAGAACACCGAGGACTCAGAGGAGTTTTGGGCCGCGAATCACAAGCAATATCTTCGTCGTATCAGAAATGCGAAATCGCATCCTATCAATCCACAAGTCCGCAACGATGTCCCTGATACAAGCTTCCGACAGTTTGTTACTCTTTTCTCCGAGTTCTCTGTTCTCTCTCTGTGGCTAGCAGCTTTAACAAAATCGACTTCGGCCGCGTTAGGTTTCCACCTTCACCCCGCGATAGGTGAGTACGTTTGCGCGGGCTGAGAATTTCGCTGCCAGTTGCGGGATGTCTGATTTGTGTCCCAGCACGATCACCACGTCCCCTTGCGTCAGTTTGGTGTCCGTTTTGGCGTTGAGTGTCAATGATCCGTCCGCGTGACGAATCCCCACGATCAAAAAGCCGTGATTTCCGCGGACCTCGATATTGCTGAGCGGTTTGTTCATCAGGATCGATCCAGGTCCGATTTCCAGTTCGTCGAATTGCAGCCCGATGTGCCCGAGTTCCTCCTGCATGTCCCCCTGATGCGTCATTTGTTCCAGGAGGTTCTCCGCTTTGGGGCGGATAATTAGTTGCGCCACTTTGGTGGCGCCGATGGCGGTGGGCAAGACCACGCGGTTTGCGCCGCAGCCTAATAGCTTCTTCTCGGTCCGAGGATTCTCCCCCCGAGCAATGATCATCACGTTGGGGTTCATCTCCCGGGCGGTGATGGTGACGAACACGTTGGTCGCATCGGCCGAGAGGACCGACGCTAAGACCGCCGCTCGGCGGATGCCGGCCTGTTCGAGCACGAATTCTTCCGAAGCGTCGCCGTTGATCACCCAATAACCCTGGGCTTCAGCCGCCTGCAGCCGCCGCTCGTCGGAATCGATGATCACAAAGGGCTTCTTCGCAGCGTAGAGATCGCGCGCCAGGATCGTCCCCATGCGGCCCACCCCGCAAATAATCGTGTGGCCGTTCAATCGTTCGATTTCTTTGGCCATTCTGCGTGCTCCCAGTGCGTTGTTGAGTTCCCCGTCGATCAGCATCTGCATGAAGCCGCCCACGGTGTAGATCACCGCCCCGTAACCGGCGATGATGACCGTGATGGTCAGCGCCCTGAGTGCTGGTGACTGCACCGGCTGCACTTCGCCGTAGCCGACGCCGAAGATGGTGATCACCACCATGTAGATCGAGTCTTCCAGCTTCCAGCCGGCGGCGAGATAACCGGCAACGGCCACGACGCAGATCGTCATGAAGAGGGCGAGGCCGGTGACAATCTTGCGAAACGGGCGGGAACCGGCCAAATGGTGCGGCCTCGGTGCCCGGTCCGATATGTCGGCTTCGAATCCCACGCTGTTTCATCCACTCGACGACCGGTATTGCGCGGCAACGTTCTTTGGCCGCCCCCAGACCCAAACGCGACCGGCGACGGGCGTACACACTTCCCGAAGCCGGTCGCGCTGGCTGCTCAACAAAATTGCAGCAGAGTTGGGTTACTTGATGAACAACATCTCCTGATAGGTGGGCAAGGGCCACAAGTCGTCCGCCACCACGGCTTCCAACTCGTCGGCGTATTCGCGGACCTTGGCCATGGCCGGCAGCACAACGTTGCAGTAGTTATTCGCTTCGGCCAACAAGTCCTCCGATTCGGGTTCCTCCAAGGTGGCCTGCAACTCGGCAATGCTGTCCTGGAGCGATTTGACCAGACCGGTCATGCGATCCAGCGTGTCGGTGTCGAATTCGTAACCGAGCATCTTCAGGTTCGCACAGGTCGAAGCCAATTCGTTCTGGTAACGAATCGCGGCCGGGAAGATTAACGTGCGGGCCATTTCCAGGGTCAATTTGACTTCCACGCTGACCGACAGGCAGTACTGTTCCAGGTATGTGTCCAACCGGCTGGACAACTCCCGCTCAGAGAGCACGTCGTACTTCGTAAACAGTTCCTTGACCTCTTCGGTTTGCAGAATTGGCAGGGCGTCGGCGGTGGTCTTCAAATTCAAAAGACCCCGTTTTTCCGCTTCCTGGTGCCACTCTTCGCTGTAGCCGTCGCCGTTGAACACGATCGCGCCGTGTTCGTTCATGATTTCGGTCAACAGCTTCTGCAGTGCGCCGTGCAACTTGCTCGGATCGCCCCCCGTCGCGTCTTCGAGCCGGGTGGCACAATAGTCCAGCGATTCCGCGACGATCGTGTTCATCGCCACCAACGGACCGGCGATTGATTGGCTGGCACCCACCGCCCGGAATTCAAACCGGTTGCCGGTGAAGGCAAACGGGCTCGTACGGTTGCGGTCGCCAGCGTCCTTGGGTAGCGGCGGCAAGACATCGACGCCCACAGTCAAAGTCCCCTTGGGCAGCGACGAGTTCGCGCCCCCAGCCTTGATCTGTTCGAACACGTCGGTCAACTGGTCGCCCAGGAAGATCGAGATGATCGCCGGCGGCGCTTCGTTGGCTCCCAGGCGATGATCGTTGCTGGCCGAGGCCACCACCGCCCGCAGCAGTCCTTGATACTTGTGCACGGCGCGAATCACCGCGGCGCAGATCAGCAGGAACTGGGCGTTTTCATGCGGGGTGTCGCCCGGATCGAGCAGGTTGCCTTGTGAGGCGCTCCCCATCGACCAGTTGACGTGCTTTCCCGATCCGTTGACGCCGGCGAACGGCTTTTCGTGCATCAGGCAGGCCATGCCGTGCTTTTCGGCCGTCTTTTTCAGCGTCGTCATCATCAGCTGTTGATGGTCGGTTGCCATGTTGGCGAACTCGAACATCGGGGCGATTTCATATTGGCTCGGCGCGACTTCGTTGTGCCGTGTTTTGACCGGAATACCCAGTTTGAAAAGCTCTCGTTCGCACTCCAACATGAACGCCAACACGCGGTCGGGTATTGCGCCGAAGTAGTGGTCGTCGAATTCCTGGCCCTTCGGCGGCGGAGCACCAAACAACGTCCGGCCGGCGTTCAACAGGTCCGGGCGGGCGTAGAAGAAGTTCCGGTCGATTAGGAAATATTCTTGCTCGGGTCCGGCGGTGGAGCAGTCCAGCTTTTCACCCCCCTCGATCGTGCCGCAAGATCGGAAGAGCGTCGTGTAGGGCAAGGCTGTAGATCTAGGTGGTCGCCGTATCATTAAAAA
>CALFYU010000699.1 GCA_937952455.1 uncultured Planctomycetaceae bacterium | reverse complement strand
CGGGCCGCCGCGGGTGATCTTCAGCCTGGACCTGAAACAGGGCCGCCCCATGGGGACGCTCGATCAATGGGCCGATCCCGCACCGTTCGATCTGGCGGTCGAAGCGGTCGGGTTGGGTATCGAACAGATGATCGTGCTCGATCTGGCCTGGGTCGGCACGGGGGAGGGGCTGGCGACGGAACAACTTTGCCGGCGGTTGCTGGAGCGGTTCTCGCAACTGAAAGTCATCACCGGCGGCGGCATCCGCGGCCCGGGCGACCTGCCGCTGGCCCAGTCGATCGGCGTCCACGGGCTACTCGTCGCCTCGGCTTTGCACAGCGGCCGTATTGACCGCCGGGCGATTGAGGCTTTGTAATTCTATAAAACTCAAATCCTATTTCGCCTACCGACGAACCAAACGTATCCCGCGCCCGCGGTACAAGACTTCGAGGTCCGAGCGAGACCACTGTTCGCGGCCGTCGTCGATGCCCGGGTCTCCCATATCGACGTTGCCGTTGTCAGCAAACCGGTAAAACAGCGCCGCGTGCATTTCACCCCGAGTCCAACCGTAATCCTGGGTGTACACTGGATCGACGTCCGCCCAGCGGGGAATTCCGACAGTGAGGATCAACGGCCCCGGTTCGCGGTCGCGCAGAGCTTCTTCGCCGCCGCGGAAGACCTCGACGTCCCACACGGTCCCGGCAGTTTTGAGTTTGAGGCCGCGGTACAGTCCTTGCCAGAGTGTGCCGTCACGCGTGAGGCATAATTCGGCCATCTCCTGTTCGTTGGTTTCAATGCCGGCTTCCCTCAAGATTGTCGCTGCGCAGGCGGCGCTGCAGGAGATCTTTGACGTCTGCAGACAGACACCGTTTCGCCACAGGTCGTGGCAGGTTGGCGCACTGCCCAAAAGTGGATTGAGCACGGCGAAGATGCCTACTCCCCATAAGGCGGTCGTATAAAAACTTCGGCGAACGACGCCGCCCGGCAGCTTACGCCAGACCGTTCCAGCCAGAAATCCGCAGGCCGGCAGGAACCAGTTTCCCAGGACGATCAAGTTGGAAAACGGCAGCAGACGCGCCAGCAGCACGCTGTCGTCCAGCCAAAGGATGTAGACGCCGATGGCGCACACCGTCGCAAACGCGAGAAGCGTCACCCGTTTTGTTGTCGCCGATCGCGTTCGGTACAGTCCCAAGAAAAATAGCACTACAGAAACAGCGGCGAGAATCGCCAATCCCCAATAGATGGCGGCCATAGCGCGATGACCTTTCGTAGGCTGGAGACGTGAAGATGTGATAGCAATTATCGTACGCTTCTCGTTCAACTGGAACAACAGGAATTTGCTATACACCGCCCCCGCGAACTTTCTCTTCCCCGCTCGTGTCGTGCCGGCGTGTAACTCGTATAATCGGCGAGAGGGCACAGGGGCTTATTTCTGGAGGGTGAATCATGAACAACTCGCAACTGCGGCGGATGGGTGTGCCGGAGTTTTGTTTGAAACCGGGGCTGGCCGCTGTGCAGACGTTGGCCAAACAGCGGGGCGTGCGCGGGGCGGCGATGAAACAGCGGATTCGTGACGTCTTAGCCGCGCCTGAAGATTATGTGGCCGATGAAGACGTCGGCGAGTTGGCCCGCGCTGTGATTGAGGACCGCGAGTTTACGCGGCCTGAACCGGTCGAATATCGCACTTGGGGCAGCGAGATCGATGACGGGGCGCATCACCAGATGCAGCAGTCCTGTTCGTTGCCGATGGCGGTCGGCGGGGCGCTGATGCCCGATGCACATGTCGGGTACGGCCTGCCGATCGGCGGCGTGTTGGCGCTGGAAAACGCCGTCGTGCCGTACGCGGTGGGCGTCGATATTGCCTGCCGCATGAAGCTCTCGGTGCTCGATATCCCGGTGGTTGCCCTCGATGAGCAGTTTCATCGCTTCAAACACGCTCTCGAGGGGGGCACGCGGTTCGGCGTCGGGTCGGTGCATCAGCGGCCGCAGCAGCACGACGTGATGGACGAGGATTGGACTGTCACCCGCGTGACCCGCGAAAACAAAGACAAGGCGTGGAAGCAACTCGGCACGTCTGGATCGGGCAACCACTTTGTCGAATTCGGCGTCTTTACGCTTGCCGAGCGCGACGAGGAACTGGGGTTGGATGCCGGCGAGTATGTCGCTCTGCTCAGCCACAGCGGCAGCCGCGGGGCGGGGGCGTCGGTCTGCAACGTCTACAGCAGCATTGCCCGCAAGCAGTTGCCGAAGCGGTACGAAGACCTGCAGCGGCTGGCGTGGCTCGACATGAATTCCGAAGCGGGACAGGAATATTGGGCGGCGATGAACCTGATGGGGGATTACGCCGCCGCCAACCATGCGGTGATCCACCGGTTGGTGTCGGACTTATTGGGAGCGGCGGTAATTGCCGGAGTCGAGAACCACCACAACTTTGCCTGGAAGGAAATGCACGGCGGCCAGGAGTTGATCGTGCACCGCAAGGGGGCCACGCCGGCGGGGGCGGGGGTGTTGGGCGTGATTCCCGGCTCGATGGCCGACCCGGCCTACGTCGTTCGCGGAAAAGGGCACCCGCAAAGTTTCGACTCCGCCAGCCACGGCGCCGGCCGCCGCATGTCCCGCACACAGGCCAAGGACACGTACAACTTCGGAGCGGTCAAAAAGGATCTGGCGGCCAAGGGGATCACCGTCCTCTCCGCCGGCGCCGACGAAGTTCCCGGCGTGTACAAGAACATTGATGAAGTGATGCGCGAGCAGCAGGACCTGGTGGATATCGTGGCGCGATTTGATCCGAAGATTGTGAAGATGTGCGGGGATGGGAGTCGGGCGGAGGATTGATTGGGGAAATTCGAAATTTGAATTTCGAAACTCGAAGAAATTTGAAATTTGAATGACCGAAAGCTGAAGGGTGACAACTTTGGAGATTTCACTCGAATACATCGCCGATTCGCCCACTCCAAACACGTTTCGAGTGGCGTTTCATTCAGCCGACGAACGGTGCTTATTGCCGTATCCGTGCGTGACTGGACTGACTTTCACAGATGGCTCCGGAAACAAGGCGGCAGAATGGAAGACGCGATACCTTGTTTCTGAACCGCTGGACGATTTCGTTCTGAATCCTCGCGATAGAATTTCATTTGATATTTACGCGAACATCAACGCCGACAGCCAAAACCACCGATGGGTGATTGAACTACCAGCCGAAAAGTTCAATGTCCAATTTCTCTATCGTGTTGATCGCGAAACGGATTGGTATGATTTTCTCCAAAAACGGTCTCGGTTTGCCGCGATAACGCCAATTTGGCGAGGTGTAGCGAAATCGAATTCCATAACTTTCACCGTGACTTAGATCCAAACACCGGGTCGCGCAGCGACAAGATGTTTGCGCCATGTGCGTGCAATTGTTCCGGGATGCCGATGGCGCAGCATCCTGTGCCTTCGGCACCCAACCGCTTCGCGGTCGGGCCACCCGCGAGCGACGATGGTGCGTCGTTTGTTGCTCATGCCCGCAATACTGCATCGAGAGCCACTGCGCTTTGGCAGAAGTTGCTCATACTTTTCCGGAAGTCTTCTTGCCATCGGAGCGGCCATCATCGATGATCAAGGTAAGGTCTAATTGCGCAGGCGGAATACATTATACTGCACCACGATAAATTGTCGGTTACGTGGAACGCTATTGAAACTGCCGTCAAGGAGTTAATGATGAGAGGAGAGCACAACAATCAGAACAACTTGGAGGTTCCGCCGATTGCTAAAGCGAATCCAGACGCGGTTGAAGTGCTGCGTGTCTGGGCGGCGCCGGGGAGTCCCCAGCAACTTTCGTTGCGCACAACATGGACGGATCCCGCCGCTTGGGGTTTGCTGCTTGCCGACATTGCCCGACATGCCGCTAGCGCATACGAAAATGAAGGCGCCAGTCGATGGGACGTGCTTCAACGCATACACGCTTGTTGGGACGCCGAATGGGCGAACCCTACGGACATTGCAGAGGACATTACGCCGAATCCGTAAGGGGGCTTTCGCGAGACAGGGATCAATGTCGGACGAGGCCTAAGTGCCATGCCGCGATTGCTGACGCGGGGCAAGCTACATGTCCCCGGATTGGTACTAAAGGCCTCCCCAATGTGCCCTGCCCGTAACCAATTCTCCGCAACCGCAATCACCACCCCCGAACAACTCCAGAACCTACAGCACCACCTCGACCACGCCGGCATAAGACCGGGCGTTCTCGCCGTCAAGGCGGGCAATTTGCAGTGGGCGGATTTCATCGAGTGCGTGCTCGAGTGCAATTCGTGCGGGCAACGCTTCGCGTTGTCGTGCGAGACCTATCACGGAGCCGGTGGGACGTTTGGCCCCGTCGATTCAGAATCGTAACAATGCGGGGGACCTGTGCCGGCCGTGGAAACTTCTTGCTTTCGGAGACTCAAAAGCAGACAATCGGAGCGGCCTCTTCTCAGCCGAAACCCTGTTTCGCGGGGAATTTCCCACGCTCGTGCAGATCTCACTCACCCAAATTCCCAACGCCCTCGAAACCCGCATTGGGCTTCCGCGTCCCGATTGGGCCGTGATTTGTGATTGGGTCGACGCAAACGTGGGCGGCGATGCGGAACTTAACGAGGGATATGCGCCGTTGGCACGCGACTGGTTGGATGCGCTAATCGACGTGTTGCCGTCCGGTTACACGCGCAGCGAATCGCCCGAATTCTTGGTGCTCTCCAGCGGCAACTCACCGTCCGCAGAACGCCTTTTGGATTGTTGCGAGTCCGCTCGTCGAATCATTCTCGACCGCCTGGCGGACGTTGCGAGTGACGAAGGAAATGGTAAGCACGTGCTGTTTGCCTTTGCGAAGGCGGAGACCTATTACGACTATGTCGCTGACTTTTATCCGGATGCGGGGGACTTCGCGCTCTCCGGCGGGATGTTTCTCGATCGTGGATATGGCCACATGGTAATTCCCATGGTGTATGCGGGGGCATATGAGCGCACGATTGCGCATGAATTGACCCACGCACTTCTGCGTCACCTGCCATTGCCGCCTTGGCTGAACGAAGGCGTGACTCAAGTCATGGAAGACATCGTATTGGAAAGTTCTTACTTTATCGTGGACCGGGAAACGTTGCGCAAGCATCGCGACTATTGGAACGCCGACACGATCGACGCATTTTGGTCGGGCGAGTCGTTCTACTCGCCTGATGAGGGCCAGGAGTTGAGCTATCATCTGGCGCAGATACTCTTTCGCAACCTGGTCTCCGACTATCCAAGACAGATCGCGCGTTTTTTGAATTCGGCCGACTATTCCGATGCCGGCGATGCAGCGTTGGTGGAGACATGCGGCGTTTCGCTTGGCGATCGCGTCGCACAATTCTTAGGCAAGGGAACGTGGGCTCCTCGTACAGATTATGCTGTGTTCGACGAGCATAACCCCGCCGCTTTCGCTTGCCCCCACCCGCGATTCACACCACAATGAACCGCACCTCACGTTCACCCAACCCAGGGAGTCACCATCATGCCCAGTCGTCTGGTTTGTCTGCTGCTCGTTAGCCTCATCTTTGCCGGCACGCTCGGCGCTCAAGAGAAATCGCCCGCTAAGAAAAAACGGGGGAAGCGGAAGGCGAATCCGGCGCTGCAGGCCATCGACGATGATCCGAAATAGCCGCGGGTGCTGTTGATCGGCGATTCGCTTTCGATCGGGTATACGCTGCCGACCCGGGAATTGGTCGCCGGCAAGGCCACTGTCCCCCGCATGTTCA
>CALFYU010000698.1 GCA_937952455.1 uncultured Planctomycetaceae bacterium | reverse complement strand
CGGGCGACCTGTTGGCGTATATCGTGAGTATACGGGATGCGGAAGTGAATGCGACGGAATTCCGGGCCGTCGGCCCGTTTCCCAACGACGAACCGGAACACCGCACGACGGTTTTTGGCCCGGAAGAGACGCCGGGGCAGTTTGACGGCAACGCGACCTACAGCGGATTGGACGGCAAATCGGTGCGGTGGATCAACGCCCGCACCCGCTCATACGACGGGAGTGCACCGGCCATTGACCTCACACGGATCACCGAGCGGGCCAAGGTTCGGCACGACAACGTGATCTATTACTTCGCCGTCGTCTTGGACTCGGCGGCCGCCCAGCCGGCGCGGTTGAACATCGGATCCAACGACGGCATCCAGGTCTGGCTGAATGGGAAAAAGGTGCACGAGTATCCCGAATTGCGGGGTCTCAAGCCGGGTGAGGATCAGGTCGACGTGCAACTCAAACAGGGCCGCAACTTGCTGCTACTGAAACTCGATCAAGCAGGCGGCACCGCCGGGCTGACGTTATCGGCCGAAGCGAAGGCGAATGTGGCGTTTGAACTCCCATGAAAAAATCCCCCCGACACACGTCGTGTCTGGGGGGATTTCTTATTCCCGTCGTAACGCTCCCTTCACCCCCCGGCTTCGCCGGGGGGTCGGCCGGAAACGCCATTAAACAACCTTGGTCAACCCCGGATGCGCGATTGGGTATTCGCCGTTTTCGTTGGGCAGCGTCGGCGGTGCCGCGTCCCAGGCGAAGTGTTCGGGCATGAGGCTAATGTCGGAATTGAGCGCCTGATCCCATTTGATTTCCTTGCCGGAATAGGTCGCCAGCCGGCCGATGATGGCGGTCAGCGTCGAATAGGCCCCCCGTTCGGCTTCGCTGTAAGGCGTGCCCGAACGGATGGCGGCGAACAAGTTGTCGTGTTCCACTTGGTAGGGATCGTCGTACTTGTCCTTGAACTTCCAGTTGGTCTCGCCCTCGATGGAATAGTCGCGGCCGCCGAGATGCACGACCCCCTTGGTGCCGTGGGCGTGCTCGGTGACGTTGTGCGGACAACCGGGCATATGCCGGCATTGGCTGAACATGCGGGTACCGTTGGCGAATTCATACTCCACGGCGTGGTGGTCGAAGATTTCGCCGTATTTCTTGTCGGTACGGACCTGACGGCCGCCCATGCCGGCAGCGGAGACCGGATAACCGGTCCCGGCGACGGGATCGGCGCCCATCAGCCAGTTGCCGACGTCGAGGTTGTGGATGTGCTGCTCGACGATGTGGTCGCCGCACAGCCACGTGTAGTAGTACCAGTTCCGCATCTGGTATTCCATTTCGCCGGAACATTCTTCGCGGGTGCGTCGCGGATCCCAGACGCCGCCGCCGTTCCAATAGACCCGCAGGGAGATGATGTCGCCGATCTGGCCGTTATGCACGCGGTCGACCAATTCCAAGTACGGCCGTTGGTGATGCCGCTGCAGGCCGACGCCAACGGCCAGATTCTTTTGCTTGGCCGCCTGGGCTGCTTCCAAAACTTTGCGGACACCCGGTGCATCGGTGGCGACCGGTTTTTCCATGAAGACGTGTTTGCCGGCGTTCACCGCCGCCTCGAAGTGAATCGGTCGGAATCCCGGTGGCGTCGTCAGGATCACCAAGTCGACGTCGCTGTCGATTACCTTTTGATAGCCGTCGAAGCCGACGAATTTGTTTTCTTCGGCGACGTCCACCCGTTCGGGGGTGTTCCGCTTTTGCATTTGTCCTTTGACGTTCGCAAGACCTTCCTCCAACCGGTCGCTGAAGGCGTCGGCGATGGCGACCAGTTTCACATTGCCTTCGGTGGAAAGGGCTTGGACGGCGGCGCCCGTTCCCCGATTGCCGGCACCGATCAACCCGACGCGGATCGTGTCGTCGCCGGCGGCGAAGGCGCGAGAGGCGAGGCTGAGGTTGCCCATCAAACCTGCGCCGGCGGCCACGACGGACGAGGCTTTCAGAAAATCTCGTCTTGTTGACGTTTCGTGAGTCTTGTCGGACATAATCAGCCTTCCATTTCTTGAACGGGGATTTGAATAGATCGAACTGGTCTACGGTCGTGAGCGCCCGAGTGTGGGACCGAACGACCGAACCGCGTATGAATTTCCGGCAGCAAGCCTCAGCGGTTTATTATCCGGGAATGCCGGGGCAATCGCAACATCAACGTTTGTTGATAACCTTTTTCGCGTCGAGTTTCAGCTCATTGCGTTCTTTTTCGCTGGGGACCCGCAAGGGCCGCACGACGCGAAATCCGACAAACAGCGCATCGGTGTGATACCAGACGCTCTGGGGAATCTGCGGGTCCTGGAATTTCCAATCTTCCTCCGAACCGCGCCGCGCCGCTGAGCGGCATTCGGCCGGGTCATCTTCCCAGGAACCGCCGCGGACCACGCGGGGATAAAGTTCGGTGGCCACGACCAGCGGGCTTACCAGCGGACCTTTTACCGATTCGTCGGGAGCCGGATAGGCTTCCCGGTATTGGTCGAGCACCCATTCACAAACGTTGCCATGCATATCGTGCAGGCCCCAGGGATTGGGTTTCTTCTTGCCGACCTTTTGGTATTGATCGTCGGAGTTGTCGGCATACCAGGCGTAGTCGTCGATCTTTTCGGCATCTCCACCGAACGAAAACGGAGTCGTCGTTCCTGCGCGGCAGGCATATTCCCACTCCGCTTCGGTCGGCAATCGATAATAGTGGCCGGTCTTGGCGCTGAGCCATTTGCAATAGGTCTTGGCGGCCAGCTGCGTCATACAGATCGCCGGAAATCCGTCGTGCCCCATACTGAACGTCATGTCAGTATAGGGAGGCGTGGGCCGCGTGACGGCATCCGCCAGTTTGTCCTGTTCGGTCGGTTCGAGGTTGCGCAGCTTGCGAATTTTCTGGTCCAGGCTGAACGACCAGATGTCATATTCCTCCCAGGTGACCTCGCATTTGCCCATCCAAAACGGCTCGATTTTGACGTCGCGCTGCGGGGACTCATCTTCCAGCCGGCCCTCTTCGTCCTCCGGACTGCCCATGGTATACGTTCCGCCGGGGATCGGTACCATTTCGAAGGAGACGTCGGTGCCCGGAATGAGTTGCTTATACGGCTTCATTTCCTGTTCGGTCTTCGCTTCGGCATCTTTGGGCGTGACACCGGCGGCGGGGGCAAAGTTCGTGCCGCTGGCGGCGAGGAGCGTTGAGATCACGAACAAGCAGGCGAGGACTTGCCACCGAGCAGCGAGTCGGCATAGTTTGGTAAGTAGGTTCATTCGGTTTCCAAAAGTGAAGTCTAAATTCATCAAGCAAACGGATTCGAGGTGACAGGTGGTGGTGACCTTATTGTGCGCACTGGCGTTGTCAGCAGACCCGACGGCGCCCGAAACCTTGCAGCAATACGAGTTTCAGCGCATCCGCATGGGAATCCCGGTCAAGATTGCATTATATGCAACCGACGACGCAACCGCAAAACAAGCCGCCCAGGCCGCCTTTGCTCGTATGAAGCAGTTGGACCGCATTCTAAGCGATTACGACCCCGACAGCGAGTTGATGCAACTGTGCGGTCAAGCCGGGACCGATCGGCACATCCCGGTGTCGGCCGACCTCAAAGCGGTGCTGGAGCATTCCTTACGTCTTTCCCGGCAGACCGACGGAGCGTTCGACGTCACCGTCGGCCCGCTGGTCAAATTGTGGCGCAAAGCGCGGCGCAAGAAGCAACTCCCAACTGCCGAAGCACTTACCACCGCACGTACGGCGGTGGGGTTTGAATTCGTCGACCTCGACGCAGATCTCTCGACGGTCAGGCTGACAAAACCGAATATGCGGCTTGATCTGGGGGGAATTGCTAAGGGTTATGCCGCTGATCAGGCGTTGGCGGAGCTGAAAGCAAATGGCGTATCCCGCGCCTTGATCGATGCCGGGGGCGATATCGTCGTGGGCGACCCGCCGCCGGGCAAAGCAGGTTGGCGAATCGGCATCGCGCCGCTGCTCAAGAAAGACGGTCCGCCCAGCCGCTTCGTTACGCTGAAGAACGCCGGAATTGCCACGTCGGGCGATGCGTGGCAATACGTGGAATTCGACGGCGTGCGTTACTCGCACATCATCGATCCCAAAACCGGTTATGGTCTGACCGAGCGGAGCAGCGTGACGGTGATCGCCGCCGACGGCATTACGTCTGACGCACTCGCTTCGGCGGTCAGTGTGTTGGGGGTGCAGCGCGGCTTGGATTTGATTGAAAAGACGCTCGGTGCGGAGGCATTGTTTGTGACGTTGGAAGAAGAACAGCCGGTCGTGCATACGTCGTCGGCGTTTCCGGCGGGGGAGTGACGGTTTCCCCTATCACCCCCGCACCTGCGGCTGCGTGGCCCCGAAAGAATCTTTCGGGGCCACGCCGTATTTACGGCCGCTGGGGAATGATCGACAGCGCGTGAGCGGCGGCGCGGCGGACGTCTTCGTTGTCGGCGGCGGACAGTTCTTTCAGCAGTGCAATCGCCTCGGGCGTGCCGATTTGCGCGAGCAATGACGTCGCCCGCTGCACGGTGCTGAGCGTTTCCATGCCGGGCTTTTTGGCGACCATCACCTGTGTGAGGCGTTTGCGGCGCTCTTTTTCTTCGTCGGGTTCGTCCAAGGCGATGCGGCTGATGTCGGTGACTTCTTTGACCGCCCGTAGTTTGTCCCCCACAAGTTCCACCGCTGCCTCCGGTCGTTTCGCGAGCGCCCAGATCGCACGATAGGCCGCCGGGCTGTCGTCGCTGGTGAGATCGGTCCACAATTGGTCGACCGATTTTTCGAGCGGAAGCCCTTCAGGCTGCAGGTCCCACAGGTAGCACACGCCGTCGCCGCTGCTTAATAAAGTTTGCCCTGTGCCGCCGAATCCGCGGGTTTTGGTCCCGTCCTGTTGCCGGCCGCGGTCCCAGACGATTTGACCGGTGAGCGGGTCGTACAGTCTCACTTGTCCTGCGCCATCACCTGTGGCATACCATTGTCCATCGGGTGAAAAGCCAGAACCGCCCTGACTAAACCAGGCTCCGTTGTCTATGACTGAAACCAACGCCATCTCTTCGGCGTCCCAAATCCGCACGAAGCTGTCCAAATGCAACGTTGCCAGAAAGTTTCCTTGCGGTGAATAGCGAACGGAATGCATTTGCATATCGTGGTGCGCGCTGGGTTTTTTTATGTTTTCAGCGTCGAATTCGCGGAGTTTCTCACCGGTTTCCGTACTCCAAAAACGGACCAGTTTATCCCAGCCAGCCGTCGCCAATGTGCGATTGTCGGGGCTGAATGAGAGTCCGAATATTTCTTGATGCGGGAGCTTGGCCACCTGCTTGCCAGTCGTCAGATTCCAAAAGTAACCCGAGTCCTGACGGAAAACGGCTGCTGCCAATAATTGCCCGTCCGACGAATAGCAAAGGTCTCTAAAATCGGAATGGGGATCGCGGCCTACGGGCCAATCCCAGCGGTGGACCACCGCACCGTCCGCCAAGTCCCAGACGGTGGTCTGTAACTGATCGCCCGCAACTCCCGCCCCCGCCAATTGCCGACTGTCCGGCGAGAAAACCAATTGCGAAAAAGTCGATCCTGGTACTTTCAGTTGCTGGACTTCGCTCCCGTCGGCGACATTGTAGAGATGCACCGTGCCTGTCTCATCACAAAACGCCACTGATTGTCCGTCAGGTGACGCCGCGGAGGCCCCTGTTGCGCGGAGAGCACCGGGCAGAGTTAATTGTTTTTGTGTAGCGACATCCCAACGGCGAATCATGCCATCCCAGCCGGAGGAGAACAGCATCTTGCTATCGGCTGTGAAGGCGACGGCCCATGGCTTCCATTGGTGCTCCAGTGGTTTGCCGAAGCGTTTTCCATCGGCCGCATGGAGCAGATGAATGTCGTAATCGGAACCGATCGGCGCGCAGACGGCGATCGTTTCGGCATCCGGGCTGAAGGTGATGGCGCAGGTGTAACTTTCTGCGTTGTTTTTGAGTTCGATTTTGTAATCCCACAGTTTGTTGCCGGTGGCGACGTCGTATAGGCGGGCGGCGCTGTCTCGCTCGGTGGCGACGATTCGTTGGCTGTCGGGTGAAAACGCCAGACGGACGAGCAGCGCAGTGACGGGAATCCGCCGCAGTTCTTTGCCCGTCTCGGCCTCATGAATGCCGATTTCCTTGGGGGATTCGCTGTTGACGACCGCTAAGATTTTCCCGTCGGGCGAAAACCGGCCGTAGCTGTAGTCGCCGCCGGCGCGCAAGCGGTCGCGGCCCATTTCAACAATCGGGTCGCCAGGATTGTTGGCGATTTCATATAGGACGTTTCCGGTATTGTCGCAGACTGCGAGTCTCCTATTGTTGCCGTAGGCGAACATTCGACCGTCGCGTGTCATGTCAATTGAAATCGAACTGTAGTGTCCCAACTGTCCTTGGCGTTTTGGGGGATCGTCTTTCAAGACAATCACGTTGCTGACACCCGTCGCAATATCCCAGGCAACGATTTCGTCCCAGCGGCCGGACGTGTAGAAGGTTTGACCATCCGCCGCGAACACCATGGACCGAACGCCGTATGAGGCGTGCGGCAGGCGATACCCGAATTCTTTCGTACTTACCCGCCACAACTCTTTCCCGGTGTCCGCGTTCCAGACGATGAAATCTTCGTCAGCCGTGACGACGGTCTTGTCATCCGGCGAGAGCGCCATGTCGCCAATACTGCCCGGATGCCGAAAGCGAATCGTTCCCATTCTGAGCAAGGCCGCGTCGGGCAGCGGATCGCCCAAGGTGTCGGTCTTTGGGCGGTCAGCCTGTTCCGCAGCTTGCTCCGGCTTCAGTGAAGGGGCCTTTTCGGTTTTTTCCTCCGCCGCCGTGCGTGCAACGGGGTGAATCGCGACGATGACGAATAGCAACAGACTTGCCAATGCCAGTGTCCAAGCCGTTCCCCGCCGCGAGAGCGGGCGATGGGAACGGGAGGGATCGAGCATCGAGGCCACGCGCTCGACCAATTGACAACTCCCGGCCATGCAAGCGGCCTCGGACATCCGCGGTACGCGGTACGCCGCCGCAATATCCACAAGCTCTGACGCATAATCGATGGCGCGCTGGCCGGCGTTGACGACGGTGTCGTCAGCCGCGCGTTCGCATTCACTCCGCAGGCGGTGCATGCCGTACCAGGCGAGCGGATTGAACCAATACAGCGCACAGGCGACGCGGCCCAGCAGTTGCGCCGCGCAGTCGAAACGTTGGATGTGGGCCAATTCGTGCAATAGCACGATGCGACGTCGTTGTGAATTCCAGTTCCCGCAAGTTGACGGCAACAAGACCACCGGACGCAAAATGCCCCACGTCCTGGGCATCGTCTCTCCATCGGCGACGAACCGCCAGAACGCACGGGTGGACCCGAGACGCGCCCTGCATTCCTCCAACTCACGTTGCCACAGCGAATTTTCGGCCGGGCGCGCACGGGACACGATCCGCCGATGGCGAATTGCGCCGCAAAGCAGTGGGGAAAGCGCCAATACACAACCGATCGACCAGAGTATCAACCAATTCGCGGAAGTCGATGGCGAAGGGGCCGCGGCGGTGATTGCCGTGGTTTCAAGAGTGTGAGTTGTTTGCGGTGCGGGCGCCGCATTGAAAGAGCTGTTGTCTCGCGGGTGGGGGGAAGGTTTTAGTTCGTCGGTGACGGCATCTGCTAGCACCGCCTCCGCGAGATCGGGTTCGCCAGGTTCCTTAGCGTCGTGGGGGCGTTCGCTGGCATCAATCGCGTCGGCCGGTGCGGCAAGTGTTGTCGTCACGGGCTGCAGAACCGGCCAATGAACTCGCGGAGCGACGAGCGATAGCAGGGGGAGACACACCGCCGCGGCAAATGCCAAACACCAGATCCGATGCCGCAGTGCCGCCGAACCGCGGCGCAGAAAAACGACAGCGGCGGCCGCGCATAGAAACAACAGCAATGTCTTGAGTGCAAAATCCAACACCATGGTCAACGGACTGAATTCGAGCGGCATGTCATTTCCCCTTGTGGCGAGCGTTATCAATCATCTCTCGCAGACGATCGAAATCTTCATCGGACATATTCGCCGACGAGACATCGAGAATGGTGTTCACCGCATCGGTGGCCGTACCGGAAAAAAAGGTCGACAACAAATGCTTGACCGCCGACCGGCTGGCGGATTGTTTCGACGTCGTCGGCCGGTAGATGTATCTGGTCCCCTCGCGGCGGTGGACCAGCAGGCCCTTTTCCTCCAGGACGTTGATCATCTTGCGGATCGCTGAGTAGCTGGGCGGATCGGGAATTTCGGCCAAGACGTCGCTGACGGACGCTTCCCGCAGGCGAAAGATGGCATCCATGATTTGCCGTTCGCGGTGCCCCAGGGGTTGGTCGAAAGGCGTTTTTCCCATTTGCAGCAATACTCCTCAAGCGGCAACACGACATGCTACCAAAGTAGCAGATGCGATTGTAGTAGCAATTCAAGCAGCCGTCAAACGAAAAACGTTGAAAATTGCGGGGATGGGGCGAAGTACAACCGATCACACGTCGCGGAAACGTTCCAGGATCGCCGCTTGCTCCGCCGTGAGGCGTTTGGGCCGGCCGGTGGCGGAGTCGACGAACAGTCCGCGTTGGCGGCCGGCGGCGCGGACTTGGCCCTGGTCATCGGAAAACGTGAACTCCAGCCAGATTGAGGCCTTGGCGAGTTCGCTCACCCACAGGTGTCCATGAACGGCCTCGCCGAGATGGAACGGCTGTTTGTAGCTGATTTGCGTTTCGACCAGCACGGGGTGAAATCCCTCCGCCGCGATCTGATCGATCGGCATGCCCATCGCCTTGAGCAGTTGCAGCCGGCCGATTTCCATCCACTCGATGTAGACAATGTTGCTCACATGCCGGGCGAAATCGATTTGGAAGGAATAGATTTCCAGGTCGTAGGCCAATTTGGGCATGGGGCGGCTCGTCGTAGGGGGTGCTAAAAGCGAAACCCATTAGAGCAGCCGACACGCTCAGATTTCAATCATCGTGCAGTGACCGAGCGAGAAACGCATCCTTGACATCTGCGCGGAGCAATGTTTTCAACGTCCAAGCCCCGATGATGAGACCGAGCACATAGGCCATTCCCGTCCAGGGTATCAGAGCCAAAATCGCTGCGGCCATACACCATTCGTAGCCTTGCAAACGGCGCATTTTAACGGCACCGACGATCATCACCGCGGCGACAGTCAAGACAGCGAGTCCGCCGATTATGAACATCATGACTTCGAAATCCGACAGGCCGCCCCTGCCGCGCGAATATCGTATCGCGTCGCTCAATAAGTTGCTGCCGACAACGACCCAGAACAGGACACCGGAAAATGCCGTGACAATTAGGCCGATGGTGGGGGCCTTGACGCGCATCTCGATCCGCCGCTGATCGATTCTCAACTGCCGAACCGGCGGTGAGTAGTGAGCTTCGCTTGAGCCCCCGTTCGTATTGGACGCTGCTGGGTTCTCGCCGCTTAGTTGTCGCGGTGTAGGCGTCGAACTGCCTGATGATGTCGTTGGGATTGCGTTCGCAAATGCAGGGGAAATCCGCCGGAATTTGATTCCGTCATCGGTGATTGAATCGACCGTGACGCGCGTGTTGGCCAGATAGATGATCGATCCCACATAAATAGCAAGCCCGGTGAAAAAGCCGATGCCGCTGCCAGCGGCCCAGGGACCGCCGTGTCGGGGATACATATCCATCCCCACCAGCATGCCAAGGCCTGCCATCACAAACATGAGCATCCAACCGGTGCTCGAGATGAAGACCAAATTGAGCCAATGTCCGCGATGCCTGCAGCAGATAGGACAGG
>CALFYU010000697.1 GCA_937952455.1 uncultured Planctomycetaceae bacterium | reverse complement strand
CGTTCGTCTCGGCATAGCGAACCACGTCCAGCCACCGCCGGCCCCAACGAATACCAAGGCGGCCACGGCGACGTCGGCGCCGGCGACGTCCCAGCGGTCCATCGCCGTGATGAACGCTTGCCGTGCCTGATGCGCGGGGGGAACGGCGGATTCGTTGACGGCGGCCATCGTCCAGTCCCCTTCGGTGACGTCGCGCTGCTGCGAGTCCTTGAATTCGTCCAGCGCCCAAAAGATCGGCAGCCAGCGGTCGCTCGCCGGCGAGGACAAACTGGCCAGATGCGCCGAATTGACGACCAGCACCGCGTGGAACTTAAACCCCACTGATGGGCGAGGCTGGACGTTGCGAACGCCCGCCAACAGCAGCGCCGCCAGGACTTCGCGATAACTGAGTCCCGCGTGAATTCGCGCAGCAACTTCTTCGAGAAGACGCTGGCGGGGTGTGTCTTCCAACAGCCGCACCGTCGGCTCGATGTCTGCTCCAAACCGGACGGTCGACGCATCGAGCGCCGCATCCGCTGCGGAGACCGGCGGCAACTTGGAGAAAAATGACGTGCCGGACAAGCCGATCAGTCCGGTTGCCGAGGCGCTTCGCAAAAAGTCACGACGAGAGGTGTGTTTGGACATGATACGGTCCTCCCATGATATTGGGGCCACGGCCTGGTCAATGACGTCACGGGATATTGTATCAAAGACCGCGCCCCCAATCCGAGAGCGCGGGAAAATTGGACGACATGACCGTAATAATTCGATCGCCCCTAGGTCACCGGATTCACAAAGTTGTGCCGTAACCAAACGTATGGTGTCGGCTGGTTGGCATTGAGCTCGGCTTCACAGTCAACCGAAACGCGGACAAATCCGGCCTTTGAGTAACTAGCGAGCGCAACGTGGTTTTCCGCGCGAACGCGTACCCACGCTTCGGGGAATCCCCGTTGCTGCACGCGATCTATCAGCGCCCGGACTAGGGATCGACCATGCCCACCACCGCGGCGTGACGGAGCGATGACGATCCGTCCGAGTTCGGCCCAAGGTTCATCTGGTTTGCACCAGAGTTCACCGTAACCGATTAGCTCGCCCTCAACGATATACTCCCACGGAGTCACATCCGGATCGGCATGCCATTCGGAAAACACGTCGACGTTCTGCAGCGGGAAGTCCTTGCGTGCCGTCCAATTCCAAAGCTCCTCCGCCGATTCAATCCAGCTGAGGATAATTGGAGCGCTGCTCATTTGGAACGGCTGCAAGGCCGTCGATCCGTCTGCCATGGTCCGCTCCCTAGTGACTCGGAAAGGCCGTTACAGCCGGCGGGAGAGACAGTCACCGCACGCTGCGTCGTTCGCGGAATTCGCCGAGCGCGCGGTTGATTTCGTCCAGTTCTTCGACCGACGGTTGCGCTTGTTGGAGCAAATGGGTGACGAGCGAGACGGTCGATCCGGCAAACGCGCGATTTAGCAGGTCCTTGACCAGCCCCCCATTGGTCCGCTCGCGATTGATGCGAGATTTGTACAGGTCTTCGTCGCCGTGCGGCTTGCACATCAGCATGCCTTTTTCCGTCATGCCGTCTAACAGCTTCTTGACGGACGTCGTGGATCGCGCCCGTCGGCGGCTGAGGATTTCGGTGACCCGCGCCACGGAGCAGGGTTCATGCTCCCAGAGAACCTGCAGCGCCTCCAGTTCCTTGGGAGTCGGAAGTGGGATTTGAGGGCGGGACATGATAAGCACGTGCCATCTAATGACCGACTCGGATGATACGTGCGGGATTCTACTGGCGTCGACGGACGTGTCAACGGCAAACTCGTTGCGTCGCCGCAACCTACCGTCCTACATAACGCGCTCCGGGACGACGAGGCTCCCGCCGGGCCGCGCGCCGCGGACGCACGCAACGAAATAAAACGGGCGACGCATATCGCACGCTTTCCTTACCGTCGCGGCTCAACAGGAGCTTCGCCCTCCCGAATCACACCTCGTTCCGGCGAACGGCGTGCGCTAGCTTGACGGTTATGTTTCGGGATGCGGGTACGCGATGCCTTATGCGTTGGGAGAATCAATCGTCCTACCTCGAAAGGTGCGTCGCGACGCACCTTTACATGGAGCCTTTATCTCGCGAGGTTTGAATGAGCGCGTCGAATAGGCGCTGTTGATGCGCGTCGCGGGCGGCGGTCAGTTCGGGATGCCATTGCACGGCGAGCAACCGAGGATGCTCTCGGGATTCGACCGCTTCGATGGTGCCGTCGGGGGCGCGGGCGATGACCGTAAGCGACGGGGCGACGTCGCGTATCGCCTGATGATGCCACGAAGCGGTCGAGACATCGGTTTCACCCATCACGGCCGCCAGCCGCGAATTGGCGTCGACGGTCACGCGATGTTCGACCGGTTCGCGCGGGGGCAGGCGGTGCGGGATTTCCTCGCCGACGACGTCGGGCAGATGGGCGTGCAAGGTGCCGCCCAGAGCGATGTTGATCAACTGTGCGCCGCGACAAATCGCCAACGTGGGGAACCGCGTCTCAATCACGGCGCGGGCCAAGGCCAGTTCGGCGGCGTCCCGCTCGGCGTCGACCATGTAGATCGTTTCGTGCATCGTCCCGCCGTAAAGCGTGGGACACAAATCGCCGCCGCCGGCCAGCACCAAGCCGTCGAGAATCGCCAATACCTCGTCCGCCCGCGATTCCCCAGGCGGAATCAACAAGGGCAGCCCCCCTGCCCTACGCACCGCATCGACATACTCCCCCGGTAGCGTAAACCGATTCCCCTCGTCCCGCCCATAGGTGGTGATGCCGATCAGGGGTGCGGATTGGGGTTGTTGAAGTGAAGTCGTCATCGATCGTACTCTCGAAATACGCGCGGGGTGCCGCTTGCGGGTTGCCCGCCAGTGCCGTGTCAGATCAAGCTTTCCAAGCTAACGAGCGTCAATTCTCGTGCAGACTGGCGGACGAGCCGCCAGTGCGCACCCATAATTTGCGAACTATGGAATCTAGATCCGTTCGAAGTAGCGTTGCCGCTCCCAATCGGTCACCGCTTTGTGATAGGCGTCGACTTCGGTCCGGAAAAAGTGGGCGTAGTGTTCGACGACTTCCTCGCTGAACGCCGATTGAGCAAATTGGCTGTTCGCGAAATTGTCAGCCGCATCTTCCAGCGTGCGGGGGACGTGCTCGAATTCTTCGGCGTGATAAACGTCCCCTTCGAAGATCGGCGGCGGCTCGGTTTTGTTGGCGATGCCGTCCAGTCCTGACGCCAACGCGGCCGCATAGGCGAGATACGGATTGCAGTCGGCGCCGGGGATGCGGCACTCGATTCGCAGGCTGGGGCCGTTGCCCACAACCCGAAACCCGGCCGTGCGATTATCGCGGCACCAGGCCAGACGCGTCGGTGCCCAGGAACCGGATTGATACCTCTTATAGGAATTCACCGTGGGGGCGTAGCAGACCATCAGTTCCGGCGCATGCGCCATCCAGCCTGCCAGAAACCAGCGGAACTCGTCGGAACAGGCAATGCCGCCGAATTCTTGATTGCCGGCGAAGGCGTTTTTGCCCTCTTTCCACAAGCTCAAATGCACATGGCAACTCGAACCGGCGTGATCGTGCGAATACTTCGCCATGAAGGACACGCTAATGCCCTGGGTCTCGGCGACTTCTTTCACGCACTGCCTGAAAATGCCGTGGTGGTCGGCCATGGCCAGAATGTCGGCATACCGCACGTTCAGCTCGTGCTGCCCCAGGCCCCATTCCCCCTTGGTGCACTCGACCGGAATTCCCGACCGGGATAAATGGCGGCGGACGGCGCCGTTGAACGCGTCCTCCCGCGCGCCTTGCAGCGTGTGATAATCCTCGATGTACCAGCCGGCCGGTTTGAGACTCGCATAACCTCCTTCAGCCGCATCGCGGTAGGAATTCTCGAAAATGAAATACTCCAGTTCCGAGCCGGCCTTGGCCGAGAAGCCCATCTTTTCCGCACGCTCGATTTGTTGCCGCAACAACGATCGCGGGGCGACGTTGACGAGAGAATGCGTCGCTTCGTTTTGGACGTCGCACAGCACCAAGGCGGTGCGATCTAACCACGTAGCAATCCGCAGCGTCGCCAGATCAGGGACGAGATGAAAGTCACCGTAACCCCGTTCCCAGTTGGCAAAGCGGTACCCGCCGACCGGCGCCATTTCCATATCGACCGTTAGCAGATAGTCGCAGGCATGCGTGCCGGACTGGGCAATCTGGTCGACAAAAAAGGACGCATCGAACCGTTTGCCGACTAGTCGCCCATAGAGATCAGTGAAAGCGACGACGACCGTATCGATTTCGTCGGCAGCGACCAGTTCGCCCAGTTCGCGTGAGGTGATCAAACCGTGTGGTGCACTCATAAGGCTTTCAACTTCTTCGATTTAGTTCTTTGTGGTACGAACGTTCAAAAAAATTGCATGGTACGCAGATTTCCATCCGCAAAAATGAAACCACGAAAGCAGCAAAAAACACAAAAAAACGCCAGGAATCACAGTCAACTCATTAAGGACCGCACGCCTGCAGGTACGGCCGCTGATTCTGTTTTCTGTTCTTGGTTTGATTGTCAATACGAGTTGATTCCACGCTTTGCGTCGGATTTCATTGGCTCACGTTTCTCGAATAGCATCACCGTGTACGACGGCAAGCCGTCGGTTTGGGAATCTGAGAATCCGTGTTTCATCCGTGTTCAATCTGTGGCTAAATGAATAGGGCCGTTTTGGTTGCGGCATGGCCGCGCTGAGTTCATCAATGTCGGTCGCGAAACACAGAATATACAAACCGCCGAAACCGGGCCATAATGCAGGCGAAAATCATTCGCCGCTCCCTGACCCCGGGCTATCACACTCGCTATGCGGATTCTGGCATTGGAACCCTATTTCGGCGGTAGCCACCGGGCCTTCCTGGAGGGTTGGGCGGGGCACAGCCGGCACGAGTTCTCGCTGCTGGGATTGCCCGCCTATAAATGGAAATGGCGGATGCGGCATGCCGGTGTGACCTTGTCGCGAATGGTCGCCCAGCGCGCCGACGAGCGTGAAAGTTGGGACGTCCTGATTTGCTCCGATATGCTGAATCTTGCGGAATTTCGCGGACTCGCCGCACCGGAGGTCGCGTCGCTGCCGGCCGTTGTTTACTTCCACGAGAACCAACTGACTTACCCTCAGCAACAGGCGGAGGAGCGGGATTTACACTTCGCTTACACCAACATTGTCACGGCCCATGCCGCCGACGCGGTCTGGTTCAATTCGGCATTTCACCGGGACCAGTTTTTGGAGTCCGCAGCGGCCTTTCTGAAGCGGATGCCCGACTACGGACATGCGGAACTCATCGACGAAATCAGAAATAAATCTACTGTGCATCCACCCGGCGTTGGCAATTTCCCCGAACGCGGAGAACGCCGGCCGGGGCCGTTGAGGATTCTGTGGGCGGCGCGGTGGGAACACGACAAGAATCCCGAGGACTTTTTCGCGGCGATCGACCGACTGGATCGCGCCGGCGTCGACTTTCGAATCAGTGTCATCGGCGAGTCATTTGCCGAGGTTCCCCGCGTGTTCGCCGAAGCACGGAAACGCTTCGCTGACCGGATCGATCGTTGGGGGTATCAGGCAACGTGGGAGGATTATGCCGATGCGCTGTTGGAGGCGGACGTCGCGGTCTCGACGGCCGTGCATGAGTTTTTCGGGATCGGCATCGTCGAAGCGGTCGTGGCCGGCGCGTTTCCTGTCGTGCCGCGCCGATTGGCCTATCCGGAAACGCTGGCGGCACTCGACGATGACGACGTGTTCTACGACGGCTCGGTGATAGGTTTGAGCGAACGCTTACGTACGTTGGCAGCTCGGCTGCAGGACGGAATGCTGTGGCGAGGTGATCCACAACGCGGCCGTCGTGCGGTGGAGGAGTTCGCATGGGACCGGCGTGCTGCAGCAATGGATACGGCCATTGCACGATTGCATACCTAGCGAGTGAGGCACCTCTGGCGGACGGGCCGCCGGTGCCGTATCAGGATGGATTTTCCCGTCATGGTGACGTCCCTCGTCGTGAGCACTGCTGGACAAGCGCGCGATGGCACCCGCACTTGGCAAGCCGACGGTAGCACGCGGCGCGATTACTCTTCGTCGCTGATATCATCACCGCCTTTGTCATCCTCTTCACCGCCGCCGTTGGGTTCGGCGACGAAGCGATAACCGACGCCTCGGACCGACAGGAAATGTTGTGGATTGGCGGGGTCGACTTCAAAGTGTCGTCGCAGGCGGACAATGAAGTTGTCGACCGTGCGGGTGATCGGCGAGCTATCGACACCCCACACATTGTCCAGCAGATCGTTGCGGGACAGGACCTGACCTTCGTGGGCGACGAAATACCGCAGCAGGTCCAATTCCTTTGAGGTTAGCTCCAGGGCCTCACCAGCGACGGTGACCTCGTGCCGCTTAAAGTCGACGCGGGCCGTCCCGAATCGATAGATCTCGGGACTCGGCGTTGTGGCAGCGGCGGCGGAGGTCCGCCGGCGGTTGACCAAGCCTTTGACGCGGCTAATCAGTTCGGGCAATTCGAACGGCTTGGTGAGATATTGGTCCGCCCCCAAATCGAAACCGCGGACCTTATCTTCGGTCAATGTCCGCGCACTCAGAATCAGTACGGGAATCTGATTGTCCTGCCCGCGCAGTGTTTCCAGGACGGCGTACCCGCTCATGTCGGGGAGCATGATGTCCAAAATGACGGCACTAAAATCGTTCGCGTCGCCGCGGAGCAGCTTGAGAGCGGATGGTCCATCTCCGACCAAGGTGGCATCGAGACCTTCGGCCTCGCAGTTGAACTTGATGCCGATGCCGATGTGCGCTTCGTCTTCGACGATCAATACTTTCTTCTTCATGAGCTTTTGGAAGGTGGTTGTTCCGTAGAATGAATCGGGGTGCGTGTTTCAGACGGCTCAGACGCGGGTTGTTGACATTTCGCGGCACGGAGTGGATGACCGGGGAGTTCCACTTCAAAGGTCGCTCCCGAGAGCGGCCCGCGATTGCTCACTGAGATTTTGCCTTTGGCTTTTTTGACCAGAGCGCGGACCAGATACAGTCCCAATCCGGTTCCCACGCTGGTCCGCACCAACTCGGAGCCGCCGCGGAAAAACCGCTGGAAGATCTTGCGCCGCAATTCAAACCGCACCCCGCGTCCGTTGTCTGAGATGCGAATGACGACGCGATCGTCGCCGCGCGTCACCAGGGTGATGCGCGAGATCGACGAGTC
>CALFYU010000696.1 GCA_937952455.1 uncultured Planctomycetaceae bacterium | reverse complement strand
CGCGCGGTTGGGCGTGGACGCGGGCGAAGAGCACGTCTTTACCTGTGCCATGGCCACCGCGCGATTTCTGGCTCGGCAAAAACCGGGCGGAACTGCCTATGTCATTGGCGAAGGGGGCTTGACGCAGGCCCTGCACACCAACGGCTATTCGATCGTCGACCACGATCCCGACTACGTTGTGGTTGGGGAGGGGCGCACCTTTAGCTTCGAGATGATCGAAACCGGCGTCCGCATGATCATGGACGGGGCCAAGTTGGTCGCCACAAACATGGACCCCAACTGCCCGACCCAGCACGGCCTGCGGCCAGGATGTGGAGCGATTGTCGCCATGCTGGAAGCGGCGACCGGCCAAAAAGCATTTAGCGTCGGCAAGCCCAGCCCGATCATGATGCGGCACGCGCGCAAGGAACTCGGTTTGTCAACGTCAGAGGTCACCATGATCGGCGACACGATGGAAACCGACATCCTCGGCGGCGTTGAAATGGGCTACAACACGGTCCTTGTCCTCTCCGGTGGAACATCGCGGGACGATCTGGCGAATTTTGCCTACCAGCCCGGACGAATCGTCGATTCCGTCGCGGACTTGTGCGACGCGCTCGAACTCGTCGCTGGTTCAGCCGCGTGACATAAAGTATTACCGCTCGATCTCAAGGCCGCTCCCAAGTCCCCCGTTTGCCGGCGCGCACCACTGCCTCGATAACGCGCATGTTGGCGACGGCGTCACTGATCGGCGTGGGAACTGTGGTGTCGTTTTGGATCGCTTCGGAAAACAGGTCGCCTTGAATGCGATATTGGTCGCACACGTCGAATGAAGTCTCTTCGATCCCCTCGGCCGTCTGGTGCCACAGTTTGCACGGACGGTCCGGCGGGGCGTTGAAGGGGATTTCGATCTCGACGCGGCCGGTCGTCCCGAAGATATTCACCCGCTGATACGGCGTAATCTGCGTGCCGCAGGTAAACGAGCTGGTACCGCGTCCAAAGTCCAGCATGGCTGAGGCCAGGCGGTCGGTCTGGAATTTGGGGTCGTACTCCACAATGCCGCTCACACGGTCCGGTTCAGCGTCGAAGATAAACCGTGATAAGGAAATCGAATAGCAGCCGATATCCATCAACCCGCCACCGCCCATTTCGGCGTGATTGCGATAGTTGTCGGGATCGTCCAAAAAGTAGGAGAAAAACGACTGAATTGTCCGCAACTCACCAATTTGACCTTCTTTGACGAGTCGTTTGGCCGTCACCCATTGCGGGTGATGGCGGTACATGAACGCCTCCATCAACTTGAGTTGCGGATGCTGTGCACCCGCGTCGACGAGCGTCTGGCCTTCGTCGGCCGACAGACCGATTGGCTTTTCACACAGCACATGTTTGCCCGCTTCCAGCGCCTTGATCGACCACGGCACGTGCAGGTGGTTGGGCAACGGGTTATAAACCGCGTCGATGTCGGGATCGGCCAACAAGTCCTCATAGGAGCCGTAGCTCTTGGGAATTCCCAATCGCGCCGCGGCGGCCTGCGATTTTTCGGCCGACCGCGAGGCGATCCCGCTGATTTCGCAGATATCGCTCTGTTGCATGGCGGGGATGACCTTCTCGGTCGCGATTTTGGCGACTCCCAAGACACCCCAACGGATTTTGCTCATCGTGGTCGATTCCTTAGCGTGAAATGTCATCGTTCAGCGGGTCATGGCTTGCCATGCTATTGTCTGCGTCCGCCCGGCTCAAGGAAGCGGCGGGAGCCGTTCGCCGCGTCACAAACGAGCGCCGGGGGATTCTCATTCGTTGCCCCTTTTTCTCGGAGTGGCGGCCGCTTATAGTAACAAGCGATCCAGATCCCCTGCGATAATTCTCGACGCCATATCACACCTTATCGATTCGAGGATCCGATGACCGCCCCCAAAATCCTGGCCTTCGCCGGCAGCACGCGTACTGAGTCGTTTAACAAAAAGCTGATCCGCGTCGCGGCGGCCGCTGCCCGGGAGGCCGGGGCCGAGGTCACGCTGATCGACCTCCGCGACCTGAAGTTGCCGCTTTACGACCAGGATGACGAGGAGGCGCACGGGTTGCCGCCTGGGGCACTGAAACTCAAGGAACTCATGGGGACGCACGACGGACTGCTGATCTCCGCGCCGGAATACAACAGCTCTCTGCCGGCGGTCCTGAAAAATGCCATCGACTGGGCGTCCCGCAAGGCCACGCCCGATGAGCCGGCACTGCAGTCGTTCACGGGCAAAGTGGCCGGCCTGATGAGCGCGTCGCCGGGGGCCTTGGGAGGGCTGCGTGGATTGGTTCACTTGCGGGCCATCCTCTCGAACATCAAGGTGCTGGTCCTGCCCCAACAAATGGCAATCTCAAAGGCCCATGAAGCATTCGCCGAGGACGGGACCTTGAAGGACCCCAAACAACAAGCGGCCATCGCCGGCATCGCCGAGGGTTTGGCGAACACGTTGCGAAAACTGTCGAGTTGACCATTTGCCGGACATGAGGCGAATATCACGCCCGAATCCTAATAATCCGGCAGCCGGAGCGATATAATTCACCAACGACTGGGACCGCGATTTTCCCGGCAAATGGGATGGAGAATGCTCCAAAATTCGACGGAGAAGCTACGATGAACATGCAAGTCGTCGGTCTGAATGAGACGGACGTCTATGAAGATCCGCTGGAATTGATGGACGAGATCGACCGTCTGAAGGTCGAAAAGGATGCCACAATTTTAGCGCACTATTACGTGGACGGTGAAATCCAGGACGTGGCCGACTTCAACGGCGACAGCCTGAAACTGGCCCGCGACGCGACCAAGGTCTCGACGTCGACCATCGTGTTCTGCGGGGTGCACTTCATGGCCGAGTCGGCCAAGATTCTGAACCCCGAAAAGAAGGTGCTCCTGCCCGACTTGTTGGCCGGCTGTTCGCTCGCCGAAAGCTGTCCCGCCGACAAATTGGCCGCCTATCAGGCCGAATTGCGGGCCAAGGGGCACGACTTTGAAACGGTCGCCTACATCAACACGTCCGCCGCCGTGAAAAGCCTGTCCGACTGGATCGTCACCAGCGGCAATGCCCGCGAAATTATCGATCGCGTTTCGCCGGACAAAGAAATCCTGTTTGTCCCCGACCAGCATCTGGGACGCTATCTTTCGGAAGTGACCGGTCGCGAGATGATTCTCTGGCCCGGCAGTTGCATGGTGCATGAGATTTTCAGCATCCAGGACTTGCGGCGGGCGAAGAAAAACAATCCCGGCAGCCAGGTGATCGCCCATCCGGAATGCCCCAAGCCGATCCTGGATGAAAGCGATTTTATTGGCGGCACGGAAAAGATGCGCCGGCATGTCGCCGAGACGACCGAGCCGACGACGTTTCTGGTGGCGACCGAATCGGCGATGATCCACCCGCTGCAAAAGGCGGCGCCGCAACACACCTATATTCCCGTGCCGGGGGTAATGGAATCGACCGGCGAGACGTGCGCCTGCAACCGCTGCCCGCACATGGCCCGCAATACGCTGCAAAAGCTGCGGGACTGCCTCAAGACCGGTCAGCCGGAAATCGAGTGGCAGCCATATTTCGAGAAGGCGCGGGACGTCCTCACGCGGAGCCTGTTGCAGTAATGTCCGCCGACTCCGCCCCCGCTGCACTGCTCCTGAGCGGCGATCTGTTCTTCACCAGCAAGATCACCGGCACCGCCGAGGCGTTGGGAATCCGCATGGACGTGCGAGGCGCGGTCCCCGGTCGAATTCCCGGCCCGGCCGACGGGGGATATCGGCTGGTGATCCTCGATCTAGCCCACCCGGGCCTATCACCGTCGGAGGTGTGCGCAAAACTGTCGGAAGCCGACCGACCGCAGCTGATCGCCTTCGGTTCGCACGTGGCAACCGCCACGCTCCAAGCGGCCCGAGACGCCGGTTGCGACGAGGTGCTGCCGCGGAGCCGGATTTCGGCGGAATTGGTGGAGATACTGCAGCGCGCCACGGCATAGGCGCGCGGCTAGTTCCGCGGCGTGCCGCTGATGTACACTCCCAGTTGCGAATCACCGGCGAGCGAACGCACGCCGCACGCCAGCGCGAAACGACGGGACAGGAGACCCGCACACAACTTGCAGATGGGCACTC
>CALFYU010000695.1 GCA_937952455.1 uncultured Planctomycetaceae bacterium | reverse complement strand
CACGTTCGCACCGGGAGGCGGACAGTATTCCGTGATCGAATGATCAAACGACGCACAACCCGACACCACGAACGTCAGCAAGAAAATGCCGCCCCACAGGCCCATTGTCTTAATCGATAAGGGAGCAACTGGCGACATGGTAAATCTCATTTCGATTCGTAACCCGCCGCCGATGGGAGTGAGAAGTTCCTCGCACGGCGGGCCGCAGTCAACGCCGGAGACGGTTGTCTCCCGACGCCGAATCCAGCTTCAATCTGTTTGCATCCAGTTCAACGGAAGCGGTCAAAAGGAATTGCTTGTTTCCCGGAACGCTACCGAGGGTTTTTGAGACGTGAATAGATCCGATTCCGCACCGTCTCCGGATAAATCGTCACGATCGCCGCAGGACTTGAGGTTGATGCAATCGGAATGACGCTTAAAATCGGTAAAGATTCCCAAAAAGGTACGCACACACCCGGCGCAGCGCCGAAATAGGTAAAGCGGCCGCGAAACGAAACGTCGCTCGTTTTGAGTTCGGCAGCGGCCAACTCAAAAGCGGGACACCGGCGGACCAATTTTCTCAGGAGATGTCAGGGGAGCGGAGTCTGATGAATCGGGGCCAAATGATGCGCGGACTGCTAATGATCGTCATCCTCATCGTCTGTTCGCGCGATGCGGCGGCGCAGGTTCGCCGTTACCAGCCGTCCACTCAGCCGATCAGTCCGTATTTGAATCTGCTGCGACCCGAGGGAGCGCTGCCCAACTACTATGCCCTCGTGCGGCCTCTGGAAGAACAGCGGCGACTGGAGCGAAACGTCAGCGACTTCGAGCGCCGCCAAGTGCTGGTCAATCGCGAACTTGAGCAGAAACTGGGCCAGCCGGCAGGAATCATCCCCACGGGGACGGCCGGGCGATTCATGACGGACAGCCAAAATCAAACCGGGAGCGCTTACCTAAATTCGCGTCGGTATTTCAACCAATTCCAGACGCGACTCGACCGCCGGCGTCGGTAGCCGGGCGGACCGAACCGGCAGTGGACCTGCCGAACGCTGACGCGGATTTTCTACGCGGAGTCACTCGAGGCCGCCGCACGCTCAGCACCCAAGTCCGGCGGCCACGATTCGGCGAATGGGTTGCGCGGCTTGTCTGCCTATTCCAGAGTCAGTTGCGCGCCTTGCTCCGTCTTTCTGACGTCGAGCGACTTATTCGCCAGGGCTTCGTTGGTTGATGCGTCGAGCGCGAGAACCGTCTGTTCGCCGTGATCAAAGGTTGTGTCACCCGGCAGAACCTGCCCCACGCGGACCGACAGGCCGTTGGCCTCGGGGACAAAGCGGATCACCGACTCGTCCGGGGCATTAACGAGAATCTGTGACAGATGCTCCGCTGCATTTTCGGTAATGGTCAACATCGGCGACTCCTTCTAGAGACAAAAAATCTACCAAGCCACCGAGTGTTTCCCCGGCGACTGGGCCCAATTCATACCGTGGCCGAGCGAAAGGCGAGACCGAATCGTTCGGTTCTCTTGAATCACAAGGCGCCGGCATAATATTTTGTGCTAAAAGGTTTTTCAACCGGAAAAATGCTATTTGGGCAGATCCAACGCAGAAAACACGCAAAATCTTCAGAAAAACCGCCGGGATCCAATTGACATTCGCGGCACAGATTTATTACCACCACGAAGTATCCACCGGGTGACGGCCTTCGTGCGCGGCGCGTCACTGGGCGACGTCACTGGGCGATCAGTGCAGCGGGTTATCCAATGATCATGTTTTCCATTTCATGCGAGGCGGCTTACAAGCTCAGCAACATGCTGGACGAGATGCGCGTCTCCCGCGACATGTGCGTCCGGCTGAATGTGGATGGACAGTATGCCCTGCTGACGGTCGACGAACCGACCGACCGCGATCAAGTGTTCATGCTCGGTGACCGCAACGTGCTTGTGGTTGATGTGGCCACCTGCGATGAATGCGCGGGCGTGCGCCTCGACTGTGACCGCGAGGGAGACCTGGCGTTTTACTACACGGGCAATCGCTACGAATGGAACTGAGAGCGGCCGTTATCGGGCGTCCGCGAGCGGCTCAGGTGTGCTTATTGTCAGCAAACACCGAAATGGACACTCACGATTGAAACCAATCACTATTGAAGCGGAGCGCAGCAATCATGCCAGGCGGAATCTGGATCATCGGGGCCATTATCGCGGTCCCTGTCGCGCTAGCGTTCGCTTTCTTGTTTTACCGTTATGCCGGCTTGTGGTTGCGGGCTTTGGTTTCCCGGGCGCGAATTGGAATGCCTTCGCTGGTTTCCATGACTTTGCGGCGGATCAATCCCCGTAAGATTGTCGACGCGAGAGTGATGGCCGTTCAAGCCGGGCTGGACGGCATCGATCGGCGAGGGCTGGAATCGCACCAACTGGCGGGCGGGCGGGTCACGAATGTCGTGCGGGCACTCATCGCGGCGCACCGGGCGGGCATCGAACTCGACTGGGACACGGCGGCCGCGATCGACTTGGCAGGCCGCGACGTACTGGATGCCGTTCGTATGAGTGTCGATCCCCGGGTGATTGACTGTCCCGACCCCAGTGCTCCGGGGCGCAACACGCTCGACGGTGTCGCCCGCGACGGGATTCAGCTGAAAGTCAAAGCCCGCGTGACAGTGCGGGCGAACTTGGCCCAACTGGTCGGCGGGGCGACTGAAGAAACGGTCGTGGCCCGCGTCGGCGAAGGGATCGTCTCGGCGATTGGTTCCAGTGCCGATCACAAGGCCGTCCTCGCCAATCCGATGCTGATTTCCCGGCGCGTACTCGACCGGGGGCTCGATGCACAAACGGCGTTTGCCATTGTCTCGATCGATATTGCCAATATCGACGTGGGGGACAACGTCGGCGCTCGGCTACAGATCGACCAGGCGCAGGCCGATATGCGCGTCGCACGGGCCAAGGCGGAAGAACGCCGCGCGCGTGCTGTCGCGACTGAACAGGAGATGATCGCCCGCACGCGCGAAAACCAAGCGAAGGTTGTCGCCGCCGAAGCGCGGATACCACGCGCACAGGCATGTGCATTCCGTAACGGAAACATCGGCAGCCGGGATAACCCCCGCAGTGGACACGGCGGCCGCAGGACCGGCGGGGTCAGGAAAATTGGACTGGACCAACCATGAATTGATAAGGAGTGAAGTTGTGACGCAAAACAATTCCGAAAACGTCGTCGATGTCGGCTGTTGGGTGAACGTGGCCGGATTCGAGCCGGATGAGGAGGAAACGATTTACATCGTGGACGATATATCCGCACGGCCAACGGAAATGAAAGTTGGAAAGAGCAGCCCGCTTGCGCAAGCACTGCTGGGCAAACAACCGGGAGATGAGTTTCCATTCCGGACGCCGGCCGGTGAGTATCAGTTGACCGTCGTCAGTACGGGGCAGACGGATTAGCACCGCTCGGATTGCGTCGGGTCTCACGCGGGCGGCAGTTCGTTCAAGCGGTCTGCCGCATTTTCAGCCGATTCGTCGATCGCTCCCGTGGCCAGCATGGGGGTTGCGCCGATTCCCTCGGCTTCCATGATCGCCACGATGCGCTGCAGCGACGACAGCGTCTGCGATTTTTCCCAATCGGCCAACTTGGCGAATTCGTGGACGAACTGCTCCTGCAACAACGACGGCGCATCGCGAACAATCGCCGCAGCCTGCGGCGTGGCGATGACGAGCATCCGACGCTTGTCGACGTCGCAACGGCGGCGGACGACGAACTCGCGGCGGCTTAACCGGTCGAGAATTCCGGTGACGGTCCCCTGGCTGAGGTGCACCTGTTTGGCGAGTTCGCCCACCGGCACTTCGCCCATATCGCACAGCGACTTGAGGACCGTCAACTGCGGGCCGGTCAGCCCATGTTGCTGCAGCAGCGTCCGGGAGCGGAGGTCGACCGCCCGGATGATTCGCCGCAGCGCGATGAGCACCTGTTCGCAGAAAAAGTCGTCGGGTTGGAAGGCGCCTGACGGTGTCTCAGTCATACATTCAATCCGCCGCGAATGTGAAATTTATGTGTACAGGAAGGAAAAATACATTGCAAATTTGCCTTCGAAGGCAGCATGATGCGGGAAAAAACGGCAAATCTCCCGAATTTTCCATTTTATCCGGGATCAAGGTGGCAAATCTATATTTATCGTGTACAAAGTAAAATCCAAGTGTTGGCAACAATGGCCAACATGCCGATTCTGAGTGTGATGCGACCGAGGTGACGTAATCTCTTTGGTATTTCGAGAACCGAGCCTAGCCGACGCGGCTCAGATTACGCAGCTGGTTCGGCGGTGTCCGCCATTGGATGTGAATTCCCACTACCTTTCGCTGCTGCTGTGCCGCGATTTTTCTGCGACCTGCGTCGTCGCGGAATGGGATTCGCAATTGGCGGGGTTCCTTTCAGCATACCTCCCGCCGGGGCGGAATGACACCGTTTTCGTGTGGCAGGTGGCTGTCGACCCGCAGCGCCGCGGGGCCGGCATCGCGTCTCGTATGCTGGATGCTCTTTTGGCCCGCCCCGCCTGTAAAGAGGTTCGCCGGTTGGAGACGACGATCACTCCCTCGAATGCGTCCTCGCAGAAGCTATTTCGCGCGCTCGCAGCGCGGCTCGAGACCGATTGTCTCCGCGGCGAGGGCTTTGCGGCTGAATTGTTCGCCGGTGACGACGAGCACGAGCCGGAAGAGTTGTACCGTATCGGGCCTTTCACTCTGAAAAACCATCAACGAGAAGGATCTTTAACATCATGACAGTTTTTGACCGCATTGAGTCAAATGTGCGCGGCTATTGCCGCTCGTTTCCGACGACGTTTGCCACCGCGCAGAACGCGACGCTGACCGACGTCGACGGAGAGCAATATATCGATTTCCTCGCCGGAGCAGGAACGCTCAACTACGGCCACAACAATCCACAACTCAAACAGCCGCTGGTGGAATACCTTCAGCAGGATGGCGTGCTGCATGGCTTGGACATGCACACCGACGCCAAAGAAAAGTTTTTGGAAACGTTCGAAGAGCACATTCTCTGGCCGCTCGAACTCGACTACAAAATTCAGTTTACCGGCCCCACCGGGACCAACGCCGTCGAGGCGGCTTTGAAGTTGGCCCGCAAGGTGACGGGGCGGACGAACGTAGTTTCCTTCACCAACGGCTTTCACGGCGTCAGCCTCGGATCGGTGGCCGCGACCGGAAACAGTCACTTCCGGGACGCAGCGGGGACTCCGCTGAACAACGTAACCTTCATGCCGTACGACGGCTACCTGGGCGATGAAACGGACTCCCTCGAATATTTTGAGCGGGTCTTGCAGGACAGCAGCAGTGGTTTGGATCTCCCGGCGGCAGTGATTGTCGAAACGATTCAAGGCGAAGGGGGCGTCAACGTCGCCAGCACCGAATGGCTGCAGCGTCTTGAGGAGTTGTGCCATGAATACGAGATTCTGCTGATCGTTGACGACATCCAAGTCGGCTGTGGGCGAACGGGAACGTTTTTCAGCTTTGAAGAAGCGGGGATCGTCCCTGACATGGTCACGCTGTCGAAATCGCTCAGCGCCTACGGGCTGCCGATGTCGCTGGTGCTGATGAAATCCGAATTGGACCAATGGAAACCGGGCGAGCATAACGGAACGTTTCGCGGCAATAACTTGGCGTTCGTGTCGGCCCGCGCGGCAATCGAATTGTACTGGCGGGACTATGCCATGACCCGCGCTGTCAAACGAAAAGGTGAATTGCTGAAGAATCGCCTGCAGGAGATTGCTGACGAGTGCAATGACATCGATCTGGAAGTCCGTGGCCGAGGGATGATTTGGGGGCTGGCCTGTCGGGAGTGTCCGCAGTTGATGGGCAAGGTCAGCGAGGCGGCATTCGAACGCGGATTGATCATCGAAACCAGCGGCACGGACGACCATGTGCTAAAGTGCTTGCCGCCGCTTACCATTGAAGATGAGCAGCTGCAGCGCGTGCTTGATATCGTCGCCGAAAGCTTCGAGGCGATTCTCAGCGACGCCGAGATCACCGAGGAACTCGG
>CALFYU010000694.1 GCA_937952455.1 uncultured Planctomycetaceae bacterium | reverse complement strand
CGCCGCGTGTCTTCCGACGGGGAACGTCACCGGCAAGCTGACGCATGCCGCTCGCTTGGCGTTGGGCGAGATACGATTAATTCGTTGGAGCGCCAAATTTCCTACGCGGGGGAGGTACGTCGCGACGCATCCTACAGCTAACAGCACCAGCGGCGGATGAGCTTTTCGAACATCTCCGTTCCGTGTTCGAGTTGTTCGAGGGTAATCCACTCATCGTCAGTGTGGGCTTGGGCGATGTCGCCGGGGCCGTAGACGACTTTGCGCTTTAGATCGCCGAACATGGCGCCGTCGGTGCCGTAGGTCACCGTCTTGGCTTCGGATTTTCCCGCGATCTCCAAAAACTCCGTGACGAAATCCGAGTGCGGATCAACGAACAGCGGCGCGCCGTTGCCGTGCACCTGAAATTCCAAGCCGTGCCGGTGGGCGATTTCACGGGCGCGATCGACTAAGATCTCGGCGTCCATACCGGGCATCACGCGAAAATAGACCGTGCAGATGGATTTCGGCGGAGTGATATTGACCGCGGCGGTGTGGTCGTTGATACCGATGTTCCAACAGATGGTTGGCGGATGGAAACGCTCGTCGCGCCAGGCGGGATCTTCCAGCGTTTCATCGTGAATCGCTTTCATCTCGGACAGAAAGGGAATCATTGCCAGGTTCGCGTTGAGGCCCTTGTCGGTACTGGAGTGTGCGGCGCGGCCCCGCGAGATAGCGGAGAACCCGGTCGTTCCTTTATGAGCGTAGACGACTTCCAACATGGTTGGCTCGCCGATGATGCCCCGCGCGTCGCCGTCGACCATTTCACGATACAACTTGGACTGCTCGGCGACGTGCTTGGCCCCGATGTAGCCCACTTCCTCGTCTGACGTACAGGTGAGATAGAACGGCTGCTTGAGTTCGGACGCGGAGATACGCTCCGCAGCCGCCAGCGCGGAGGCGAGGGAACCTTTCATATCGCAACTGCCGCGACCGTAGAGTTTGTCCCCCACGACGACCGGATCAAAGGGGCCATGTTCTTCAATGGTCCAGGTGTCGGCCGGAACAACGTCGGTGTGGCAAAAGTAAGCGACCCCGCCGGTGCCGGGGCCTTTCTTGCCGACCACGTTCGCTTTCCGCACGCCGCGGGCGTCGTCGTATTCGATCCGCTCGGTTGCAAATCCCAGATCTTTTAACTTGGCTTCGCAATAGTTTGTGACTTCGACGTTCGAAAGCGAACTCGTCGATTCAAATCGGATCAGTTCCCGGGTGTATTCCAATGCGTCCATGTCTGCGCTTTTGTTGTGTTAGAGGTTGTTGTGGCGTCAATTTTTAGCGACAGCCCTGCCCTGCCGCTTAAGTCGCTGTGGGCAATCCGCTGGCCAGAAGTATCGTTTCCTGGACGGCCAGGTCGTGTTCGGGCGTGAACTCAAATTCCTTCTCGTTGCGAATCACCTTGGCAAGATCGACGAAATCCGCATCGTACCGGGGAAGGTTCTCGACGGGGACATCCTGGTAGCCCTTCTTGTAGGAGCCGCGGGGACGGGCCAGCGCGAGTTGAAGTTTGGGCGGCTCCAACGGCCGCAGATCAGCAGTTCCACCGTCACCGCTGACGACGAATTGACGCTGTTTGAACCCATCAACTTCCATTAAGGCGCTCCGCACCGTGACCGTTGCGCGGGGGTATTCCAGCACGGCCAATTGATTGTCCAACAGTCCGTCATCGTAGCGGGCGGAGTGCCGGGGAAACGGAACAACGCGGTCCGGTCGGCCCATAACAACAATGGCGGCGTCAATGATGTGGCACCCCAACTCAAACATCGTGCCGCCCGGATAGGCGAGAAGTTTACGGCGGGATTCCATAGACATCGTCTTGCTCATCACCGTGTGCAGCGCGAAGATGTCCCCCAGCCAACCGTCGCGGACGGCCTGGAAAATGAATTGGAAACCGGGATTGTAGCGGTACATGTAACCCATCTGCACGGTGAGCTGCTGGCGGGTGGCGTCGTCGAGCAGCCGCTTGAATTGCGGCAGATTTTCGCCCGCCGGCTTGTCGAGATGGATATGCTTGCCCGCGGCGACGGCTCGCTCGGCGGTGTCGAGCAAGTCTTTGACCTCGGTTTCCACGGCGACGGCCTTCAGTCCGTCGGTATTGAGGAGTTGTTCCTCCGTCAGCCAAGTCACGCCTTCGTAGGCGGAGTCCTTTTCCAGTTCGCGGCGGCGCTCTTCATCCGGTTCGACGACCCCCACGACTTCAAAGTCGTCGGAACGCCTCAACGACGCGATCTTTCCGGCGGCGTGGGCGTGTCCGGTGCCGATCTGGCCGATCTTGATTCGCTGCGGCATGTTGAAGTTCCTCAGAGCGAAGTTTTGCGGTTTGGCGTTTCAACGAGTTGGGTGCCATTACCGGGCGGCGGTTAAGCTGTTAAGTATTTCGCGAACCAGGCCTTAGTGCGTGCCCACATCTCGTCGGACAGGACGTGCCCGGAACCTTCCTCAATGAAGTAGGAAAACTTGTCTTCGGCATGCATCCCCTGATAGGCGGCGGCGATGGTTTTGACGCCGCGGCGGACTTCGTCGATGGGGCTGCCGCGATCGTGTTCGCCGAAATTCATGTGCAGCGGACGGGGTGCGATCAGTGCGGCGATGTCGGGCGTATCGCCGTAGGGGTAAATGCCGGGCACGAAGTTGGGAAAGCAGTGCAACAGACGTTCGCGATGGATCCCGGCGTAGGTCGGCAGGCAGCAGTTGCCCACCAGGCATTTGATCCGCTCCTCCCAGGGCCCAACCAGCCAGGTGTGCGTCGAGCCCATCGAATGCCCGTAGCAGCCAATTTTTTCCGCAATCACTTCGGGGCGGCTGACAAGCAGATCGATCGCCCGTTTCATGTCCAGAATGTTCTTCCAGGCCATGCATTTCCCGTCGACGACGTAGCGCAGGAATTCGAAGCGTTCAAAGTCGCCGTTTTTCAATTTGCCGCTAGGATCACGGCGTTCCTCGAAACAGAGGGCATCGGGACAGAGCACGACGTAACCCTCACGGGCCAAAGCCGCACCGGTGTGGTGCATCGGATTTCCCGCTAAGCCGGCCGGTTCGCTTTTGCCCAGATGATATTGCCCGGCGTGTTGATGCCAGACCGCCACGGCCGGAGCCGGGCGAGCGGCATCGACTTTATCGGGAATCAACAAGAACGCGGGAACCTGATCGCCTGGCTCGCTGTCATAGAAGAGTGAATGGATCGTGAAACCGTCCCGGGGAATCGATTCGCGGAGTTGGACGTTGAGTGCGGCTGCTTGCGGCCAATCCCCGCCCAGCCCCTGCAACAATTTTTCCCGAAAATCGACGGCTGCCATGTTCACAAGTTTCCGCGTCTGATAATGAGTCCCAGAGCCAGTTTCAAAACCCGGTTGTGCTTGTCAGAGAACCTTTCACAAGAGCGCATGCGTGACGCATCAGAGGGTTTTGAAACTACTTGCAGTCAAATACAGCCTAACCGATTCGCAGTCCCGCCGCCATTGTGCCGGAACTCCGCCTGACGGGGCGATTTTGTCTGATTTCACGCACGCCTGAAGTGAGAAAACATGTCGCAGGACATTGTGATCGTTGATGCGTTTGCTGAGCGGCCCTTTGCCGGTAATGCGGCGGCTATTTGCGTGCTCTCCGAACCGCGTGACGCCGCGTGGATGCAGCACGTGGCGAGCGAGATGAACCTGTCGGAAACGGCGTATGTCTATCGCGAGGGAGACACATTTCGCCTGCGATGGTTCACGCCGACGATGGAAGTCGACCTGTGCGGGCACGCCACGCTGGCCGCGGCACATGTGCTGTGGAGCGAGGGGCACTTGTCGGCCGACTCGCCGGCACAATTTGACACGAATAGCGGACGATTAACCGCAACTCGCGATGGAGATTGGATTCGGCTCGATTTTCCCGCCGAACCGTGTATTGAAGTGACACCGCCGGACATGTTGAGTGACGCACTGGGAGCAACGCCGGTGTTCGTGGGAAAGAACCGCTTCGATCTGCTGGCGGAATTGGAATCCGAGAACGCGGTGCGATCGCTGGCGCCGAACTTGCAACTTGTCAAAACGATTCCTGTACGGGGCGTGATTGTGACCAGTCGCTGCGAATCGGGTGAGTACGACTTCGTGTCGCGGTTCTTTGCACCGCAATGCGGCGTCAACGAGGATCCGGTGTGCGGTTCGGCACACTGTTGCTTGACGCCCTATTGGAGCGCGGCGCTGGGCAAGCGGGAGCTGTTGGCCTACCAAGCCTCGGCGCGGGGAGGCGTGTTGCGGCTGCGCTTAGCCGGTGCGCGCGTCGAATTGTCCGGCCGAGCAATCACGACGATGCGCGGCCGGCTGACAGTTTGACGAAGCTGCGGCTTATTCAGGAATCTTGTCGATCAGTTTGCGATTGATTTTGAGCGTCTGCTCAAAACCGACCGGCGTCGTGTTGCCGCCGGCGGTCACGGTCAGATCGCCGGAATAGGTCTGTTCGGAAGTCATCGTCAAAATACGACCCGTCACCGGATCGAATTGGACCGTGCCCGATGCGCTGTCGGTTTCAAATGTGCCGGTCACCTTGGCGGCGCCCATATCGATGTCGAGATCTCCGGACAGATCGACGTCGATTGTGATCTTCAGTGTGGGCGTCTCGCCCACTTTGTCGGGACCGACGAAGGTGTACTTGCGTTTGCCTTTGAACTCTCCGAGTTGCGGCACTTCAATCTTGTAGGGCTCTTCCCACGAGTCGCCCGGTTTGACGGCTTCTTTCTTAAAGATGACGAACAAATCTTGAAAGCCGGATTGCGCTGCGGCATCGGTTCCACCGCCGGCAAATCGCTGCCCGAGCGGATTTCCCTCCAGAACGTCCTTCAATAGCTCCGTGTAACCGGTGACCTTTTTGACCTTGCCGACGGGCGAGAGTTCCAGCCCCAATATTGCGCCACTGAGTCGTTCATAAACTGGGGGCACGGCCGCGCCGATCTCGCTCGCGTCATCATTGTCCTCGGATTGGGAGTCGAACTTATAGCTGGCTCCCCCGCCGAAATCGCCCTCGACTTTCAGGCGTTCGTTTCGCGATTCGAGTTGGATCGTCCCGTCGTCACCGATCTTCTTGACAACATACGTGGTCACGTCCGTTTGCTCGAACTTGGTATCGATATCCAGACCGTTAACGGACTGTTTGACCAACGTGGACAAAGTCGCCTCGTAAATCGACCGGTCACCCTCCTTGGCCTTATAGCGCAACTGAACCGCATCATCGGCACGCAACACGCAAGGGACCGCGACGATGGTTGCGGCACACAGCAGGGCAATCGCTCTCGTAAAGCGCTGGTTCATAGCAAATTTCTCCGGGGCAAAGGCGTGATGGGGACCGACAGGCCCGGCGGACCATATTCCGCCGAACCGTTATTCGCCGCGGTACGGGGATTCTTGTCCGATTCTTCCCGCGACCGCTGATTATAACGCATGCTTTGCCCGATTGGCTCACGAAAAACGTGCAGCCGCTACTCAGAAGGCGCCAATGACTTCGCCGCCGGAGAACGTAATCAAAGCCCGCAACGTGTCCAGATCGATGTTGTTGGAGATGAAACGGACCGAACCGTCCGCCAACAGCGCGAAGAACCCGCCCTCCCGGAATTTGCCGACGCCGTCCAGCGGGTTCTTCACGTCGAATTCCCAGTCATCGGGTTTGGTCCAAATCACCGCCTGATCTTCGTCCCCCTCTACGACCAGGATCGTGTTCGACGTTCCATCGGTGATGTCCCGAATCGGAGTTCCAAATTCGCCGAAAAAAGCCGCGTCCTCACCGGTGACCGCCAGGTAGTTGGTCTTGAATTCGTCGGCCTTCATATTGGGGTTCTTGTAGACTTCTGGCATCTCTTTGATCAGCGCCTTGTTATGCTCACTGTCCCACGGTTCATCCAAATGAAACTTTTGGTAGAGATTCGCTTGATCGATGTATGGCAAGACGTGCACGCGCCAACTGAGCAGCGGCTTCTTGTCCTCATAATTGGCATGCGCGGGAAACGCGCGATTCACGTCATGGTAGTTGTGCATCGCCAGACCGATTTGCTTGAGCGAATTGAGGGCCTGAGTGCGGCGGGGCGCTTCGCGGGCTTGTTGCACGGCGGACAACAACATCGCCGCCAGGACGCTGGTGGAAGCGTAGCCGGGATTGAGTTCAACGTCGATTGTCACTTCGGTCCCTTTGCGGACCGGTTGGAGGCGTGTTTCCACAAGGCCGCCGACCCGCTGCAAATAGGCGAGCGTCGCTTCGCCAACGGCACCTTCCTGCACCCGCATGGCCATCGTCGCCTGTTGCAGAATCATTTCTTTGACGAATGCCAGCGCGCCGGCAAGTATCTCCTCAATTTCCTCAGCCGATGCTTCGTCGCGGCCGGTCATTTTGATGAATGTGGCGTTGGGAGCCGCAATGTCGAGACCCACGTGCACCGAATCAAGGTGATCGGGCAACGTCAATAACGCCTGCAGCGGCGGCGGCAGGGGCGGCGCCCCGACGAGTAGTTGATTGGCCAGACCGCGGATCGGGTCGACCGCCAACAGCGCCGTCACGTCGGAATTGACGGCCGTTTTTGAAAGGAGCGTTCGCAAGTCGCTGTCGGCCGGTTGATTGGCGATCATCAACGTCAAAACCGCCTCGGGCGCGATTAGAATCGTCTTTTCCTTGTAAACACAAAAACTCGGGTCGCCGGGGCGTTGGGCGGCGAAATATTTGACATCTTCAACGTCGCGGGTCTCGGAGTGCCGAGTCAAATCCTCCGACAACTCTTGGGGCTTGGCAAAATGCAAAACGACGCCCCAACTCGGCGGGCTGCCTCCGATGGGAGGCAGAACGAAGCCGATCGCCTGTTCGATGTCCAACGGATTAAACCCGAAATCCCGTTTGCCGGCAGCCGCGATGACTTCGGAGGGGAAGAATTCCATTTCGGGTTTGGCCGCCAACTGCTGGGGAAATCCTAAGACGGCCCCGACCGCCTGTTCCGGGATATGGTCCAACTTGAGCTGTGGATTGGCCGCGGAGGCGATGCCCGCAACCCCTAAGGTGGCCGCGACGACGATGGGGAATGTCCATTTCGGCAATGTTCGGTGCATGGAGGGAGTCCTCGGGAGCCTGGTCTTGCGCTGACGACAAAACGGGGAACGTTCCGTGAATCTCGTCCCCCCACAGATGCCCTGGCAAGCCGGATTTGTTTAGGGACTTTTCCGAATCTGCGAAACTGCTCCCCGTTTAGACGACTGCATCATGCGGTTCGGGCGACTCGTGCGCCTCGACGTCGGGGTGTATGCCCTGCTCGATCATCGCCATTCGCTCACGGTGTTTAATGAGCATTTTGAGGATACCCCCGATGCCGAACACCAAAATCGCCGCAATCGGGACCAGAAACACCATCGTCTCGGGGCGCGACACTCTATCAAACCACGTCATGAAAATCTTCCTCCCGGCCACCCACCACGTACACCGCTGTCAGTCCGTATCTTATCCAACCATTCGCCGCCGGGCGAGAAACCTTGACACGGGCAATGGATTTTCATCAGATTTGAGGAAACGGCCAGTTCCTGTTGTTCGACTTCAACCCGGTCGCCGGAATGACGCGCGGATTCCCCGTTGCCAGCACGTTGCCGGAGGACACCCAAAGTGATTCGCCGCGAAGACGGTTCCGATTGGCTGATTCTCTCCCAAGTGGACCACGCCTGGCTGGCGGCCGAATTGGCCAAGGTGTGGCGGCACTGTGGGGCGGCGAGTTGGGGCATCAGCGAATTATTGTTTCAGACGGTCCTCAAACACGACGATGGGTGGCGGGACTGGGAGACCGGGATCGAGATCGATCCGGGAAACGGCATTCCGCGTCAGTTCACCGAAATGCCGATGGAGACGGCGGCCGGGATTTGGAGGGCGAGCATCGAAAGCTGCGCTCGTGAGCATCCTCTCTCGGGGATTTGGGTCAGCCGGCACTTTTGCTATTTAGCCGAACACGCCCTCACAAGTCACGCGGACGCCCCCGACGACGTGGCGGCGACGCGGCGCTTCTTGTCGGAACAAGAGGGGTATCAAGCAGAATTGCGGTCGCGAGCCCTGAAAGATGTCACCGCGCGCGAATTCGCATCGCTGAGCGAAATCGGATTTCGGTTTTTGCGGCTGTTCGACGGTCTCAGTTTGTGGTTGTGCTGCGCGGAGCAAACCGACCCGTTTGACGTGCGCTGTGACGGGCAGGAGTCGCGGTTCACTCCATATGCGGAGAGGCGGATTGTGATTGAACCGTACGTACTCACCGAGCAGCCGTTGAAGCTTTCGGTCCCGATACGTCGGATTGCCGCGCGGGCCTATTCCAACAATGAGGACCTGCAAAACAGCTTGAGCGCCGCTCCGTTGGAAGAACTCGCGTGGGAATTCGACGCGTATGCTCCGCTTTGAATGACCCTCAGTAACAGCATCCGGCCAATTGACACAGATTGCTCATGACCACGTGCACAGTGCGTGGATCGGTGGGCGTTTCAAAGTGGTTCGTCGTTTTGAGGTAGTAGACCGATGAGCGGGGGATATCGGTCGGCGGGTGATTCTTCTCGCGGTAGACGAGACTCACGCAGCCGACATTGTTCGGATGCGGGTCGCGCATAAACAGTTTGAGCGTGAAGCTGTCGATATAGCAGACCCGGTCGACGGCGATGCACTGGGGCTCCAAAAGGCACAGCGCGTCGTGAATGATCAAGCATCCGGAACTGAACCCGGTGAGCAGGATGCGGGCGCGCGGGTTACGGCAGCGGATTGCGCGGATGCGGTCGGCGAGGACCTCCGCGTCGCCGTCGTCATAGAGCACGAAGAACTGCGTGTTGGCGCAGCCGCGGGACTTCGCGTATTCCGCCAAGCGTTCCATGCCGCCCAGATCGCACACGTCGATGGGCGAGGCGACGAAGATCGGATAGACTTCATCACGATAGCACGGCGGTGTCGCTAACAGATTGACTTCCAGCGGCGACTCATGGACGGTGGCGCAACCCGCGACGCTGCACGTCAGCAATCCCGCACAGATCATTGGCATTATGTGTCGGCGCAAGCGCATCGGGGTGAAGTTCCGCAGGGGGAGGGACAAGCTGATATTCGTATCTCAGTGCATGGCGATTGTTTTCGTATCGGAAACCGCGTGCGGTGGATTGAACATTGACCGCGCAATCGATTTAATCGGCGTAATCGGAGTTGTCGCCGGGAATCGGCGAGATTCGAGATGCTGCTTGTGAGCATCCGTGCGCGGGATTGCTCTCGGCACGTCAAAACATGACAGACGCGACCCATGAACCAAGGAAACGAACGACCATGAGTGCCGAAAAAAAGGCCGCGGAATTAGGATTGACGTTCAGCGACGTCGCCCCGGGGTATTTGAACCTTTGCGCCCAAACTGGCAACCTATTGATCACGTCGGGACACACCAGCGACCTCCGCGGAAAGCTGGGTGACGGATTGACCGTCGAAAAGAGCTACGAGGCGGCCCAAGGCTGCGCGATGAAGATTCTCAATTCCGTG
>CALFYU010000693.1 GCA_937952455.1 uncultured Planctomycetaceae bacterium | reverse complement strand
CTGATTGGGCGCGAATGTTCGCCGCAGGTCGGGAAAGAACTGCCGCCAGTTTGCGCTTCCGAGTTGAAACATAGCCTGGCTACAGTAGTAGGCGCCGTAGTAATACCGGTCTTCGGTGGTGAGTCCGCCGCGATTGAACCGGTCGAACGGGTGAGCCAGGATGAATTGCGCCGCCTTCTGCGCGATGTCGGTCTGATGTTCGCCGGCCATCGATCGGCTGAAGTAACTCCGCTGCGGACCCCGCAGACCGTACGAGAAACTGCCGCGCTTGGGGTCGTAACATCGTCGGACAAACGCGACCGCTTCGTCGATGTGCGCTTGCGGAACGTCGAATTCCGCGTTTTTCGCCGACCGCAGAAACATCAATTGCCAGGCGGTGATCGAAAGATCGGCATCCAGCGCGCTTTGGCTGAGGTACCGCCAGCCCCCTTTCTCCTGCGACAACGGTCGAGGCTTGGTTTGCTCGCTCCGCGAAAAGGCCAACGCCCTCACAAGGGCCTGCTGGATCCGCGCATGCTGCGGTGAACGGGTCATGCCGTACACTTCACCCAGCGTCAATCCCGCAATCGGGCTGTGTGAGGCGCCGTGAATCTTCCTTTCGTCTCCCGGAGGACGCAAGCGGCAAAGCAGACCGCTCGGTTGTTGCGAGGCCAGGATATAATCGACCGCCCGGATCAACTGCTCGCCGTACGGGCCCTGCCCCGGCACGTGGCCGCGCGACAGAAACGCCATCACGCAAAACCCGGTGATCGCCGGCTGCCCCACCGGCGGGGCTTCAAACGATCCATCGGCTTGCTGATGGGCGGCCAAATACTCCAAACCGCGGTCCACAATCCCGTCGAGTTGTTCCCACTGAGCCGGCGTGAGATGAATGCCGCGATCGCTGGATGTGTCCGTCGGACGCTCCGCAGCCGCGCAGGTCGCGACCGACAGGCACCACAACGCGCCGAGACGACCGAACAGGCTAAGTAAGCGCATTAACCCATTCCTCTTGTCTGCTGGTTGACTGGCTGGGAAACAAGTCTGTCGACTCATCTCAGTGTACGCGCCGTTTGTTTCACTCGCAACGTGCGTGCTGCCGGCGATCCTTGACAGACTCGATTGGTCGGCCGTAGCATCCGGGCATGAGCGGCCCATCGAATTCCTACTTGCGCAGCAATGAACTCCTTTCGCGGGCAAAGAGCCGCCTGCTGGTCGTGGACGTGCAGGAAAAGCTCGTCCCCGCGATTCCGGTTGCGGACCGGTTGATCTTTGAATGTTCCCGCCTGATCCGGGCGGCCAAGCTGTTCGACGTCCCGGTCTTCGCTACCGAGCAATATCCCAAAGGGTTGGGAGGCATGGTGCCGGAGTTGGCGGAATTGCTGGACTCCCCGGCGGACAAGCTTCGCTTCAGTTGCGGCGAAGTTCTCGACTGGGGATTCGCCGCCGAGCAAACCGATGGACGGTTCCAGGTGCTGGTGATCGGCATGGAAGCCCACGTTTGCGTGCTGCAAACGGTGCTCGATTTGCTCTCGCAAGGGTACCTTGTCTACGTCGCCGCCGACGCGGTTGCCAGCCGCAAAAAACTGGACTGGAAGATCGCCCTGCGGCGCATGGAGGCCTCGGGAGCGACGATCATCACGGCTGAGTCGGCCCTCTTTGAGTGGTGCGAGGCCTCCGGAACCAACACGTTCAAGCAGATCAGCAAAATGATCCAAGAGACGCCCCCGGGTGGTTGAGAGTGGGATTTTGCGGCGTGCGTTTCGTTTCTTTGAGGTCGCTGGTTAGGATAGTGAGCGCCGTTGTGCGCAGCGGCCCTCACCCCCGCCCCTCTCCCAGAGGGAGAGGGGGGATGCATCGTAGCCAAAATAGTAGGTGTGGCTACCACGACAATCGTTCAGTATCTCCTCCCCTCTCCCTCTGGGAGAGGGGTCGGGGGTGAGGGCCCGCAATCACTGACGTGTCGAATACATGCGGGCATCGACGGGCCGCTGAAAATGATTCACCGATACCATTGCTGACGTATTCCTTGAGGGTTTTATCATGACCGCTGTCCCATCGACCACGATCACCGCTCCCAGCCGCATTCTCATGGGTCCCGGTCCCAGTGACGTTGACCCCCGCGTTTTGGCGGCGCTCAGTGCGCCGATTGTGGGACACCTCGACCCGTATTTTCTGGGTGTGATGGACCAGATGCAGTCGATGCTGCGGGAGGTGTTTCGCACGAAGAACGAACTCACGCTCGCCGTCAGCGGCACGGGCAGCGCGGGAATGGAGACTTGCGTCGTGAACTTGATCGAACCGGGCGACCGGATGGTGATCGGCGTCAACGGCGTCTTCGGCGGACGCATGGCGGACGTCGCCGGACGTGCGGGTGCGGAAGTCACGACGATTGAAAAACCGTTCGGTGAGATTTTCGATGCCGGCGAAATTGCCGAAGTCGTCGACCGCGTCAAACCGAAGGTCGTCGGTCTGGTCCATGCCGAGACTTCCACCGGCGCGCTGCAGCCGATCGAAGAGATCAGCCGCGTCGTCCACGACGCCGGTGCCCTGCTCTTGCTCGACACGGTCACGTCACTGGGGGGCGTGCCGGTCGAAATCGACGCCTGGAACGTCGACGCCGTTTACAGCGGAACGCAAAAATGCCTCAGTTGTCCGCCGGGACTCGCCCCGGTCAGCTTCAGCGCGGCGGCGCTGCAAGCGATGGATGCCCGGAAGTCCAAGGTCGCCAGTTGGTACCTCGACATGTCGATGGTCCGCAACTATTGGGGCGGCAAACGCGCCTACCACCACACCGCTCCGATCAACATGAACTATGCCCTGCACGAAGCATTGCGATTGGTGCTGGAGGAGGGTCTGGAAAACCGCTGGGCGCGGCATCGCCGGAATCATCTGGCACTCCGCGCCGGATTGGAAGCCCTGAGTATCCAATACGCAGTCCCGGAAAGCCACCGGCTCCCGCAACTCAATGCGGTCTTGATCCCCAACGGCGTCGATGATGCGGCGGTGCGGAAGCAATTGCTGAACGAATTCGGCATCGAAATCGGCGGCGGCTTGGGGCCGATGGCCGGCAAGACGTGGCGGATCGGCCTGATGGGAGCGGCGTGTACCAACCGCAACGTGCTGCTGTTGCTGGCGGCGCTGGAGCGGTGTTTGAACGATCAGGGGATCAGCGTCGACGCCGGCGCGGGTGTTGCCGCGGCGAACGGGGTATATGCTGCGTCTTAAGCACATGCTACCCCCCCGGCTCCGCCCGGCGGTGAGGGAAGTCGTGACCGCGCTTATGCCACTTCCCAGCGGCGCCGCGCCGGTTGCCGGTCGGTGGCGGTGTCGCGGGATGACGGGCAGCGTTCGAGGATTTTTACCACGTCGTCCACCGAATCGGTGAGCGTGAAGAGCCCGTATTCCGCTTCGTTGATCGTCCCCTCGCTGACCATGTCTTCCCGCAGAAATCGGAACAGCCGGTCCCAGTATTCGGTCCCTACGAAGATCACCGGGAAGTCCTGGATCTTGGCCGTTTGAATCAGCGTTGCCGCCTCGAAGGCTTCGTCCATCGTGCCGAACCCGCCGGGCATGATGACGAACGCCTGGGAATACTTGACCAGCATCACCTTGCGGACGAAGAAGTACCGAAAGGTGACCGTCAGATCGATGTAGGGATTGGGGACCTGCTCGTGCGGCAGTATGATATTGCAACCGATGCTGCGTCCCCCCGCTTCTTTTGCGCCGCGATTGGCGGCCTCCATGATGCCGGGGCCGCCGCCGGTGATCGTTGCAAAACCGAGATCGCTGATGGCGCCGCCGATTTTGCGGGCTAACTCGTAATATCGGTGCCCCGGTTCAAATCGGGCCGAACCAAACACCGTCACGCAGGGTCCCACAAAGTGCAGGGCGCGAAACCCGCGGATGAACTCGCGGACGATCCGCATTACCCGCAGGAATTCCGCCGTCCGCGATCGCGGTCCCGCCAAGAGCACGCGGTCTTCGCGAACGTCTTTGGGTCGGGCCGGAATCGGTTTTTGTTCGGTCATGATTGGGTCTCAGAATCGATGTGTGAATAAACCGCGTGCCGGCGACCGCCTCTGTCCCCTGCCGGAATCGGCTGCTATAATGCAAGCGCATCGCCGGAATTGAAAGTCTCCTCCCGCCTTCTCCACGAATCTCCGCCAGACGTATGACCGATACAGTTGAAATCGATGGAACGACACTCCAACTGGGCCATCCCGATCAATCCGACGGACATTGGATCGGCCAGGAGGAAGTCCTGAAGCAGCTATTGGCCTGTTGGCTGGTCGTGGACGACGCCGATCTGGCGCTCACGCCCCGCTTAGTCGGCACGCCCGGCATCGGCAAAACCACGCTGGGCATGTCCGGCGCGCGGGCCCGCAACCAGGAGCTGTATATCTACCAATGTACGGCCGACACCCGCCCGGAGGACCTGCTGGTCACGCCCGTATTGGCCGAAAGCGGGAAGATCGCCTACCACGCCTCGCCACTGGTGACCGCCATGATTCGCGGCGGGATTTGCCTGCTGGACGAGGGCAACCGCATGAACGAAAAGTCCTGGGCCAGTCTGGCGCCGCTGCTGGATCATCGCCGGTACGTGGAGTCGATCGTGGCGGGGATCACGATTCGCGCCCACAAAGACTTCCGCTGTGCGGTGACAATGAACGACGACGAATCGACGTTCGAGATTCCCGACTACATCCTCAGCCGGCTGCAACCGACGTTGGGCCTTTCATTTCCCAACCGCGACGACGAAATGGCAATCCTCAAATATCACCTGCCGTTCGCCGAAGAGGAGATGCTGAACCTCACCGTCGAGTTTTTGCAGCAGGCGCACGAGTTAAAGCTCGATTTTTCGACCCGCGACGGGATCAATCTGTTGCGGTATGCCGTAAAGCGTCTGAAACAAGATCCCGATCACCCGATCAGTAAGGATGCTGCTTGGCGCGAGGCGCTCGAGCGCTGCCTCGGGCCCGAAGCACTGGATCTGCAGTCGCTGGCCGATCGCAAATCACAGACTCTTGGCGGTTTCAACGTCCCCATGGGCCTGGGCGATTTCTTCTTCAACCCCGGCGACCCGCTGCACCCGGACTACCAGGATGAAGACGACTACGAAGATGACGACGACGCTTGAGTGGCTGGTGCTTAGTGGCCAGTGGCCAGAATTTGGGGGCCGCGAGCGGCATGCATGAGCTTGCCGGTTCCACTGCCAACCAAAAACTGTCAGAGAAGAACCTCCTAAAGTCTACAGTCTAAAGCCTAAGGACTCCCCCGCAGTGTCCGGCGATTTTCTCCGCGTCAGCCCCAAGATTCGCGTCCTGCCGATCGTGCACGGCAGCGGGGATTGTGCGGTCGAAGTGCGGCGGGTGATGTTGTCGGAGCAGTTTGACTGCTTGGCGGTTCCGCTGCCGGCGTCGTTTCAACATGACGTGGAAGCGGCTATTGAGTACCTGCCGACCGTGTCGGTGGTCCTGCAACGCGAAAGCCTCCCCAGCGGAGCGTCGGCCTGGCGCCCCGAGGCCGACGAGACGGACTCCGATCCTGATGAGCATTGGGCCAGTTACGTGCCGATTGACCCCTGCCAGGGGGTGATTGCCGGATTGCGGATTGCTATCGGCGAACACATGCATCGCGCGTTTATCGACCTCGAAACCGAAGATTTCGTGGAACAAAATGCGGTGCTTCCCGATCCCTATGCGCTCAAACAGGTGCCGTTGGATAAGTTCGCCGCCGGGATTTTGCCCGCCATCGGCCGTCCGCGGCAGGACCAGGTGTGCGACCGCATCACCGCCATGGCGGCGCGTCTGCGCAAACTGGAACGCCGCTTCGACTCGATCCTGCTGATCTGTTCGCTCGTCGATTGGCCCTGGATTCGAGAAGCGTACACCGAGCCGGTGGAGAATTCTCCGGAGGATGACGAGGTCTACGCCACCGATTGTTATCAGGTGGACCCCAAGACCTTGAGTTTCATGCTGGGGGAATTGCCGTTTATTACGGGGCTTTACGAACGAGCGCGGGCCGAGTTGGACGACGATGAAAACCTGTCGATCGACGGCGTAAAGGAACTGCTGCTCGTGGCGCGGGAAAAGTACCGCCGTGAATTCGGCAAACGCGCCCGGCCGCTCACACCGCATCTGTTTGCACAATACCTCAAATATGTGCGCAACCTTTCACTGATCGAGCGGCGGCTGACGCCGGACTTTTATACGCTGGTCGTGGCGGCGCAACAATTCGCCGGCGATCAGTTCGCCATGCAACTCGCCGAAGCGATCCGCGACTATCCGTACGTCGAGGATTTGCCTTTCGAGACGATCCCGCTGGGCATCGGCCGCTGCCAGCTTCCGGATGGCGAGATTGTGGGACTGAAGAACCGCCTCCCCGGCCCGGTCGTCTCGTGGCGCACGTTTCAGTTGCAGCGGCGGCCGGAGAGAGCCGAACAGGAACGGTGGGAAATGCGGTGGGATCCGTACCGGCAATGCAGTTGGCCGCCGGAGGATCAGGCGATCGAGAACTTCCGTACGCACGTCAAAGATCAGGCCAACGCAATCATCGGCGCCGATTTGGCCCGCAGTGAGAAGTTCCACTGCAGCATCATGGATGGGCTGGATATTCGCGAGACGTTGCGGAATTGGCACACGGGCGACTTGTACGTGAAGGTCATTCCTCCCAGCCGCGGCGGATTGGATTGCGTGGTGATGCTGTTCGACTCGCCGGCCGATCCGCGCGATTATCCCTGGCGGGTGACCTGGATGGCCGAGCATCACGACGAATCGACGCTGGCGCTGTTTGCCACCGACTATCACCGCGAAATGGTGGGGCCGGGCATCGGCATGGCAACCTACGGCGGAGCGATGTTCCTGTTCCCGCCGCGTCCGATTCCCGATATCTGGCGGGACCGCCGGCTGGACTTTGTCGAAACGCTGGAGGAGCGCCTGCTCGCTGCGGCCTGTCTGCACAGCAACGAGCGGCACATCGCCCTGTTGAGCGCGCTGCCACCAGGCGCCGGCTGGCGGCGATTGGCGAAAAAATATCACAAGCGGCTGGTGCACGTCCCGCTGGGGCGTTTCAGCCAGTCAACAATTCAGCAGCTGCGTCTGGTGCACGTCCTCAACGGCCAACAGGTCCGCAGCTACGCGGCGCACTTCATCCGCAAAGCGTAAATCCCGGCGCCGACTTGGCTTGCCGTAACCATCGGCGTAAAATGGACGAAACGAACGGCCACGCCCCGTAGGGTGCATCGCGACGCACCTTCCCGCAGAGGACATCAAATACAATCGCTGTACTCGAACGAATTCTTCGGCAAGCGGCATACGTCAGATTACCGGTTCGGTGCGGTATTGAAAGACGTGTGCGGCGTCTGATTCAGTGGGAACGTCGCTCGTCCTAGGTCGAAAGGTGTGTCATGACGCACCGTACGAATAGTGTTTTCCAAATACGAAAGTAGCAGGTCTCTCGTCGTGAGCGACGAACTTTATCAAGAGCATATTCTGGATCACTTTGAGTCGCCCTATCACAAGGGTGTGCTCGAGAATCCAACGTGCGCGCACCGCGACAAGAACCCGATTTGCGGCGACGAGGTCGAATTGGCGCTGAAGGTCGATGAGGAAGGGATCGTGCGGGAGGCGTGGTTTCAGGGGCACGGCTGCGCGATCAGTCAGGCGGCCGCGTCAATGCTGGTGGAAGAAATCGAAGGAAAGTCGATCGACGAATTGCGGGAATTCGACGCGCAGCAAATGCTCGATTTGCTCAAAGTCCAACTTACTGCCACGCGGCAAAAGTGCGGCCTGTTGGGATTTAAGGTCCTCAAGACGATGGTCTATTCGCTCGACGGTACCCCGGCCGTTAAGTGAGTCCGCATTTGAGAAGATCCTAAGCCGACCGCTTGCGGTCGCGCACGACGTCGGGTGCCGCTGGCTCTGCCAGTGTTAAACTGCGTTGGCACCTTTACGACGTTGAACTGGCAAAGCCGGTGGCACCCAAGCCGACTGAATCAATTGGCACTCAATAAGAAGCCTTATTACGATGACCAAAACCGTATTGCAACAACCGCTCGATGTCGAAGCCGTGCGCCGCGATTTTCCGATCTTGGGCAAGCCGCTCGCCGAAGGCCGGCCGTTGGTCTATCTCGACAACGGCGCCACGGCGCAGAAGCCAAAATGCGTGATCGACAAAGTCACCGAGTGCTACGAAAACTACAACGCCAACGTGCACCGCGGCGTGCACACGCTCGGGGATCGCGTGACGACCGAATTGGAAAACGCGCGGGAAACCGTGCGGAATCTGTTGAACGCGGCCGCCGTCGAGGAAGTGATCTTCACGCCGGGGACGACCGCTTCGATCAATCTCGTGGCGAACGGCTGGGGACGCAAATTCCTTTCCAAGGGTGACGAGATTCTCGTCAACCTGATGGAACATCACGCGAATTTGGTGCCGTGGCAACAGGTTGCGGCGGCGACGGGGGCAAAGCTCACCTACCTGCCGCTCACGCCCGATGGGCGGTTGGACATGGCAAAGTTGGACGGCGTGCTCAATGAAAAAACGAAGATCGTGGCGGTAACGGGGATGTCCAACGTGTTGGGGACGATCAATCCGGTCGCCGAATTGGCCCGCCGTGCGCACGATGCGGGAGCGGTGATTCTGGTCGATGCCGCGCAAAGCGTTCCGCATCACCCGACGGATGTGCAGGAGGCGGACATCGACTTTTTGGCGTTTTCGGGCCACAAGATTTACGGTCCGACCGGCGTCGGCGTGTTGTACGGCAAGGCAGCGCTGTTGGACGCCATGGACCCGTTTCTGGGGGGCGGCAACATGATTCGTTACGTCTACCAGGATCGTTTTGAGCCGGCCGATCTACCGGCCAAGTTCGAAGCGGGAACCCTGCCGGTGGCACAAGCCGTCGCGCTGGGAACGGCGATCGATTATGTCACCAGTTTGGGATTCGACGCGATCGCCGCCCACGAGCATCAATTGACAGTCCACGCGCACGAGCGTCTCTCGGAGATTCCGGGCTTGACGATTTTCGGCCCGGCCCCAGAGCACAAAGGTTCGATCGTGAGTTTTGCCGTCGACGGATTGCATTCCCACGATATGGGCGAGTTGTTGGATCGCAAGGGGGTCGAGATTCGCGTCGGGCACCACTGCACGATGCCGCTGCATGAATGGCTGCAGGTGTCGTCGACTTCGCGGGCAAGTTTTGCGTTCTACAACACGCTGGAAGAGGTCGACGCTCTGGCGGACGCGGTGCAGTACGCCCGCAAGGTGTTCCGGCTGTCGTAATGTGCGGCGACCGCGTGCAACTTGCGTGGAATCGATCGCTGTTAATGCGACGCCGTGCGCAGATTTTGAGCACCAGAGTTGCTGTGCTCACCGTCGGCTTCATTGGCACACTGCCAAGCGAAGATATCGGGGATTCACTCTAGGTGGAGGGGGAATTTCCCTACTTGTTATTTGAGTCCACGGCTGTAGGATTCAACGATGGCTGGTGGTTCGCACCTGGTACCAATGCCGAGCCACTGTTTGATAGCGGGCCAGCACCCACCGCCGCACACCCCGAGAATCCGACCTACGGGCTGGTGATTCGAGGCTAAGCGAAGGACCGCGGTGGTGGGTGTTGGGTACCCCTGGGACGTCTATTCTTCGTTGGTCGGTGGGGCAGGCTTTTCGATTTTGCCGATCATGTCAAACCGGAGCGTTCGGTCCGGTTTTTCCCAATTGGGTCAGGAGGAACCGGTCCGTTGACTTGAGTCGGCGGCCCTAGCTTTGCTATAACGCCAAGTACCGCGGGTGTAGCTCAGTGGTAGAGCGCCACGTTGCCAACGTGGTTGTCGTCGGTTCGATCCCGATCACCCGCTCTTTTTTTATTGGCACCCGGCAATGCGGTCGCTCGTCATATGCGGCTGTTTTTCACTTCGTGCTGCCGACCGACCCCGGTTGGCGTCCCGAGTTCGTGTTCGCTGCCGACATTGCGATGTCCGGGCCGGTGCTGCCGCTTTCACCGATCGAAGAAACGTGAGCGAATAGGCTGCCCACAATGAGCGAGAACGACGCGACGACTGCGGACGAGACCACCGAAAACACCGCCGTTGCCGAAACCGACACGCCGGAAAAATTGACGTTGCAGGTTGAGATCAAGGACATCGGCCCCTGCAAGAAACACGTCCGCGTCGTCATCCCCCGCAAGGATATCGACGGCATTCACGACGACGCCGTCAGCGAATTTGTCGACAAGGCGCAGGTCCCCGGGTTTCGCGTCGGGCGGGTGCCCCGCGACCTGGTGCAAAAGCGGTTCCGCAAGGAACTCGACAATCAAATCCGCGAACGGCTGTTGATGGAAAGCCTAGAGCAGATCTCCGAAGATTACGAACTCGACGCAATCAACGAACCGAATCTGAATGTCGAGGCCATCGAAATCCCCGAAGAGGGGGACTTTGAGTATGAGTTCGACGTCGAAGTTCGCCCGGAATTTGAACTGCCCGAGTACACGGGCCTGACAATTGACAAGCCGGTGCGGGAAATTTCCGACGAAGACGTCGACGCCTACCAACAGCAGTTCCTATCACAACATGGCGAGTTGGAAAAACACGACGGGCCGGTCGAAAAAGAAGGCTTCGTCGAGGCGTCGTTTGCCTTCACTCGTGACGGCGAAATCATTCGCCGACTGAACCATCAGACGGTGCAGCTCAAGCCGACGCTGAGATTTCAAGACGCGGAGTTGGACGGTTTTGATGAACTGTTGGCCGGAGCATCGGCCGGCGATTCCCGTGAAACCGACGTCACGATTTCCTCCGAGGCGGCCAACGTCGACCTCCGCGGGGAGACCGTGCACGTGGCGATCAAAGTCCTTGAAGTCAAGACGCTCGAATTGCCGGAGTTGGATAGCGAGTTCCTAGGCTCGATCGGCGTAGATTCTGTCGACGAACTCCGCAAGCAGATCCGCGAAATGCTGGAACGGCAAGTCAAGTTCGAACAGCGGCAATCCGCCCGTGCCCAGGTGCTGGAGAAAATCACCGAATCGGCTCACTGGGAGCTTCCCGAGTCGCTGGTGATGCGGCAGGTGGACAACGCCTTGCGGCGGGAGGTGTTGGAGATGCAGCAGGCCGGCTACACGCGGGCGGCAATCAGCGCCGAAGAGAACGAACTACGGCAAAACGGGGTCACCCGGAAACGGCAGGCGCTGAAGGAGCACTTCGTACTCGACCGGATTGCGGTCAAAGAACA
>CALFYU010000692.1 GCA_937952455.1 uncultured Planctomycetaceae bacterium | reverse complement strand
TGTCCGATGTCCGCGCACCCCCACAATACCATCCCACCGGAAGCCACCAGGCAACTCTCAAGCGGCGCTCATATTCCCCCGGCAAATTCAAGCGAACCGGCGACATCCTGGAAGGAATCGTCCCCCAGGGCGATTCTGTCGGTGCCGCTATAAAAACGTACCGTCGGGACAACGGTTTTGCGATTACCTCGTGTCGACCATCTGGGAACTGGAGTCGATGAATACCGACTGCGGCGCATTTTTAGGAGAAACGTAGGAATATGACCGCCACGCAACAGGTCACCGGTCGCCGCGAACTTCACTACAGTAATCTTAATGATATCGTCACCGATGCGGAGTCGATTGCCGCCGGGGAATATGAAACGTTGGGAACGTGGTCATTCGGGCAAATTTTGGAGCACCTGGCGGCGACGTTTGACTGCTCCATCGATGGCTTTTCGTTTCAGGCACCTTGGTTGTTGCGAACCTTCGTGGCGCCTTTCGTCAAGAACCGTTTTTTTACAAAGCCGATGCCATCAGGTTTCAAGCTTCCGGCCACGGCGGGCGCATTGCTGCCGGGCGACGTATCCGTCGAGGAGGGATTGGCACATTTGAAGCGGGCCATCGGGCGGTATGAAACCGAATCGCCCAATGCCAAACATCCGTTTTTCGGAAGACTCGCGCGGCAAGAGTGGGTTTCGCTCGCACTAAGGCATGCGGAGTTGCACATGAGTTTTGTCCGGCCGGTGGAAGCTTGAACAGTTTGCAGTGATTCGATGCCGGTGCGGCGGGAGTGAGGGACGGTTTGAAGTTAGGCGAACTTTTGGAGGAATTCGAAGGTCTGGATCCTGAGGAATCGCTGCAGACATTGATTGAGATGTCCCAGGATCTACCCGAACTGACCCCCGCGCGGGCGGCCGAACGGGAGGATAGCCGCCGTTTGGTCCAGGAATGCCAAACGCCGGTGTATTTGTGGGTCGACGTGCTCGATGACCGCGTGCAATTGGAAGCATACGTCACCGAGCGTTCCCCCACGGTCAGGGGGTACGTCTCGTTATTGGTGGAGGGAATCTCAGATGGATCGACTCGGGAGGTGGCCGAGCTTCCGGAGGATCTGTTGGGCCGTCTCGGCTTGGCGGAGACGTTAGGGATGACCCGCCGCCGCGGATTTACCGGTCTGTTGCGGAGAATCAAACGCGAGGTAGCTGAAAAGTCCGCCGGGAACAACGCTTAGGCATACGTTGATACCAAACGGTGCTCGGCGCGGGGACGTGTTGAATTTGAAAGTCGTCGCAACCGATTCGTCGGCGTCGCGCAAAACCGAAAAAAGTTTCTGTTTTTTTCTTGACCCGATGACCGCTTGTGAGTTTCTTAGGGAAGTCGGTGAAACTCTCGGGCGAGGGCCTGTTTCCAAGTTCCATAAATCTTGTACGGCCGATTCGTATCGGCCCCGACTGCCAGGGAAAAATCAACATGCGGTTCGCCGCATTCTCACAGTAGCTGAAGTAGTCGTTTGACGGAGAATCCATTGATGCCACAAATTGATATTTCTATCCCGCGAATGCTGCCCGGAGCGGATTTGCCGGGATATACCTACATCCCGGGCACGATCACGCCGCACCCGATCCGTGACCCCCGCGGTCACAGCCACGGCAAAAAAGGGCCGCCGCCGCCGCCGCTGAAGGCCGAAGGCTGGGCCGACAGCCGCAACTATTTGATGGCCATCGACCTGTTCAACATCGGCTACTATTGGGAAGCGCATGAAGAATGGGAGCGCCTGTGGCGAGCCACCGGGGCGGATACCGTCGTCGGCCGTTTTCTCAAGGGACTGATCAAACTCTCCGCCGCCGGCGTGAAAGTGCGGGAGAACAGCTTGCACGGCGTCCGACGGCATGCCGCCTCGGCCGGCGAAGTCTTCGCCGACCTGGCAGCCGAACTGGGCGAGGACCATTTCGGCGGCCTGGAATTCGCGGTGCTGCAATACGCGGCCGACCGTGCCGCCCAGTTGGTCTACAAGAGCGACCTGCCGGCCGGCGTGCCGCTGCGGGTCTTCCCGTTCCTGCTTGAGCCGCAACCGTTCCCATTTTCGTAATGGCTTCGGGCGAGCTTTGCTTGAAGTTAAACCGGCGGCCGCGCACAACTCTGTTGCGCGGCCGCCTTTTTCTGTTCTGGAACCAAGAGCGCGCGATGCCGACTAACTCAGCGGCGTCAATGTGAACGTCGAGTCAGCTGCGGTTTCCAACGACGGTCGCGCTAGGGGCAGACGGTGATATTTTTGGCTGAGCCAATCGCCCAATTGATCGCTGTAATGCGGGCTGCCCGGTTGGCCGGATTGGCTCTGCGCGTCTTGTGCGAATAGGACGGGCGCCGGTTCGCTGAGGTCTGCAATCAGCCGATAGCCGCCACCGGTGATTGCCCGGCCGTCGGGTCCGTAACCCGTATTGCCGACGGTCGTCATGTCGCCGGGAGCCGGGACGTCGCCGTGATTGAGTAGTTCCCCGAGTTCGCCGATCTGACTGAGCACATGCACCAGCGGCAGGCGATGCCAACGTTCCCAACGCCAGGTGGTGATATCCGGTCCCAACTTCTCGCTGAGTTGCGACATGGTTTCCAACAGTGTTTCCACGACCGCCTCCTCGCGCGTCCCGCGCTGGAACCATCCGCTTCGATCTTCGGCGAGCAGCCGCGAGGCGATCCCTCCAGCCGAGCCGGCGACGAACTCGGCGATGTCCCCATCGAAGCGTTCGCTGGCAACCGTCCGGCACCAATTCGTGAAGAAGGCATTGAACAACGTAGGTCCAATTTCGTCAGGCTCGCAGCGGCAATTCCAATCGCGGAACACCCAGACCGCCTGATCCAAGGCCGGTGTCGCTTGCCCCTCAACAATCGCCAGCAACGGCGGCACGCATTCCACCGCCCGCAGTGACAGCGAATCGACTTGCATGGCGGCCATGTCGTCACGGGAGAGTTGCGGTTTCGCTTCGATCATTTGACGAATGCGGTGGGCGCGGTGACAACTGCTCCACGTTCCGAACAGCGGATACGGAAAATCATCCGCGGCCACACGGTTGTTGGCGGTGCAGACCCAGCCCCGCTCCGGATCAGTCCAGTGCGGCATGCCCTCGAATGGAATCAAGCCGGTCCATTGCTGCTCCGGGTCCCAGCCGGGACGATACCCCCGTTCGATTGAGTTTCGCTGTGGAATCCGGCCCACGGCACGGAAACCGATATGTCCCTGCTGGTCGGCCGCCACTACGGCGAACGTCGGCACGTGCCACGGTTCCGAAGCGGCGAAAAGCTCATCAATGCTGCCGGCGCGGTTCATTCCCAACAGCGCCGTGAGCCAGCCGCCGTGGTGGCGGCCTAACCAGCGAATCGACACGGGGCCGGATTTCCGCGCGGCCGCAGGCAGAATTTCATCCACGATCGGACCGTTACGACTGAAGCGAATTTTTTTCCGCAACGGCTGGGCGTTCTTGACGACGATGGTTTCTTCCAGTTCCCGTGCGGGTTCCCAGCGGCCGTCGTAAAGAAACGCGCCGGGATGATCGGGATCGGTCCGCTCCTGATACAAGTCCCGCTGCGAGCAGATGTTATTCGTGCAGCCCCAGGCGACCTGTTCATTTTGGCCGAACATGATCGCCGGCATGCCGACATACGTCATGCCGGTCACGTTGTACGAACCCCCGCACAGATGCGCCTCGTACCAGCAAGAGACCGCCTCGAAGGCGATGTGTGGATCGCTGGCCAACAGCGGTTTGCCCGAAACGGTTTTATTGCCGGCCAGCACCCAATTGTTGCTGCCGTGTGCTTCAAACGGATATCCTTGCGCCGCCCCGACCGATTGCAATTTGCCCGGTCGCGCATTCGCGTAGGCTTCGGGCGGCAGGATCGCTTCGTCGTCTGCTTCGCCCAGCAGGAAATCTTCGTAGAGCGGACCGTCGCCCAATTGCCGTTTTACCAATTCGGGAATGGCGATCACCGGAAATCGGCCGGTGAGATACCATTGGAATTCGACTTCGATCGTCAGCGAATCGACTTCACACCACGGCTCGGGGTGGTAATCGAGCAGCGCAAATTCGATCGGCAAATTGTCGCCGGCGGCTTCAATGTGTGCATTGATGCCGGCGGTGAACGCGGTGAGTACGTCGCGTGTCTCGGCCGGTAAACTCTCCCAACGTGCCTGGGCGATATGCCGCAGACCGATGGTCCGGGCGAGGAGATCCGTTTCAACCGCCGGTTCGCCCAATATCTCTGCAAGCCGACCGGAGCCTTTGCGGCGGAGATAGTCGAGCTGAAACAACCGATCGGCAGCCATGGCATAGCCGTAGCTGAAAAACAGATCGGCATCGTTGTCGGCGACGATGTGCGGAATTCCCCGCTCGTCGCGATAGATGTGCGTTGCCCTCGAAACCGGAGCGGAGTATTCGCCGGATTGCTGGGACAGCCGGCGTTTGACTGCCGTCGCCCACACTTCATCGAACTGCGCGCGGGTCAGACCAAAGTCGCGGCATACAGAGTCAATCGATCGGCCGGTCCCCAATTGGCGAAGTAACTCTGCTTCGGAGAATTCCATGCAAACGGTCCTTTGCATTGATGAATCTGCGGCACGACAAAGCGGGCTAACCCTTTTTCGGTTTCATCATGGCTTGGAGTTGGTCCCATTGCTCGGGCGAGACCGCTTCCAGTCCGTTGAATTGCCCGGCGCCGCGGACCCATTCGCCGCCGTCGATCGTGATGCAATCGCCGCTGATATAGGCACTGTAGTCGGACAATAAATAGGCGGCCAAATTGGCCAACTCCTGATGTTCGCCGACACGTCCGGCCGGGATGCGATGTGAGCTGTCGAAGATCTCCTTTAGCGAATCGGGCATCAACCGCGACCAGGCCCCTTCAGTGGGAAACGGACCGGGGGCGATGGCATTCAGGCGGATGCCGTATTTGCCCCATTCCGAGGCGAGCGAACGGGTGAGCGTCAACACCCCCGCCTTGGACACCGCCGACGGGACAACGTATCCCGAACCGGTCCAGGCATAAGTCGTAACAATGTTCAGAAACACTCCCCCGCGCCCGGCATCGATCCACCGCTTGCCCAGCGCCAGGGTACAGTTGCTCGTACCGCGCAATACGATGTCGACGATTGTATTGAACGCGTTGTACGAAAGCCGCTCGGTGGGGCAGATGAAATTGCCGGCGGCATTGTTGATCAACCCGTCGACGGTGCCGAACCGCTCGATGGCACCTTCGATCAGCGTCTCGACCTGCTCCGGCTCGCGGACGTCGCAGGCCTGTCCCACGACCGTCGCCCCGGTGGCGGCCGACATCTCGGTGGCGGTTTCGGCGACGACCTCGGCCCGTCGGCCGCAGATGACGACATTGCCCCCCAACTGCGCGAGATACTGGCTCATCGAACGTCCCAACCCAGTTCCGCCGCCGGTCACGATGATCGTTTTTCCGTCGAACGTTCCGTCCTTGAGCATGGAATCGGTGCAGGCAGGGATCGTCATAGGAGCAGCCTTCGTCGATGAGGAGAACAAATATTCCGCCGTGGTGCGGAGTTGAGATGTGCGTTACCGCGAGCCATCATAACCGCCGGGTTTCATATGGTCGACCATCCGGCAAAAACTGTCCGTGCCGGGCGACTCTTGATACGAAGCTGCTGAATAGTTCGACATCGCCGCCCATACCACGCTGTTCACGACCGCAAGCGGTCGGTTTGGGATTTGTGATCTGTGTTTAATCTGTGTTCAATCTGTGGCTAAAATAACTTCCCATACGACTAAGCCTTTTCACGACACACATTATAAGCACGAGCATCGAATGCCGAATTCCTCTGAAGCCCTGCAATCGATTCGCCAGGCGGTCAGTCGCGATCGATTGTTGGCGACGGCGCGCCGGTTGATTGACGTTCCCAGTCCGACCCGCGAGGCAGGCGCGGTGGCGGACGAATTGGCGGCTATGCTCCGCGGCGAGGGCTTTGACGTCGAGCGCCCTGAGGCGGGCTGGCCGAGCGCGCCGGCGGTCGTCGTCCGCTGGGAGTCGGGCACGCCGGGCCGCACAATACAATTCAACGGGCACTTGGATACGGTCCACCTCCCCTTTGAGCCCTCAGCGGTGGATGGCAATCGCCTCACCGGCAGCGGGGCGAGCGACATGAAGGGGGGCGTCGCCGCGATGGTCGAGGGGCTGCGGATTCTGCGGGAGACCGGAGTATTGGACCGCGGCGGCATTCTGCTGACGGCGCACGATCTCCACGAAGCGCCGTGGGGAGATTGCAGTCAACTGAACCGGTTGATCGACGAGGGTTACGTGGGGGATGGCGTACTGATTCCCGAATACACGCACGACCAACTCCCCGTGATCGGCCGCGGCAATGCGCAGATACAACTCACGATCCGCCGACCGGGACCGCCGGTGCACGAAGTCTTCCGGCCCCGGGAGGAACCGAATGTACTGGAAGTCGGCGCGCAGCTCACGCAGCGCATTTTGGCTTGGAACCGCGAGCTGGAGCAATCGAGCCATCCGCTGGCCGGTAGTGAGAGTGCGTTCTTGGGGATGTTCCAGTGCGGAGAGATCTACAATCAGTTTCCGCAGACCTGTGAGTTGCAGGGGACGTTGCGCTGGCTGCCGGGGCATGCGGGGTAAGATGTCCGCCGCAACTATCAAACGTTGGCGGCCAACCTAGCAGCGGAGACGAGGACGACGATTGACGCCGCGTTTCTGTTGATTCGCGACGCGTTTGAGCTGGATGTGGACAGCGAACTGGCCGTCTCGTTTCAGGAGGCGTACGCAGCGGCCACCGGCGCCAAACTGCCGGTCGGGGCCAAGCCGTTCGCCGACGACGGGAGTTGTTTTTGGCAAAAGCGGGGGATTGCCGCAATTACGCACGGCCCCGAAGCGGGGGGCGCGCATACGACGAGCGAATGGGTGAATATCGACGATCTGATGCGCGTGGCCGTCGTCTACGCGGCCACGGCGGTCGGTTTTTGTGGTTGACGACTCGCCTTTATGCGGCGTCTTTGTCCGAATCGGCCGCGTCTTCGTCGCGCTCGTTTTCAGCCGACGCCGCGGCTGCTTCTTCGGCGATTCGTTTTTTGTTGGCCGCGTCGAGGCGGTTGGCCTGCTCTTCGGCCAGCATCGCTTCCTTGCCGCTGATGATCGAGTCGGCGTCGAACCGCTTGCCGAAATACATTTCCTGGGCCGCTTCGTTTTTGAGCACAGTTTCTGCATCGCCGGAAACGAGGACTTGCCCGGCGCAGATTACGTAGGCGCGGTCGGTGATGGTCAGCGTCTCCCGCTCGCGGTGGTCGGTCAGCAAGATGGCGATGCCGCTGTCGCGGAGTTCGCGGATGATGTCCTGGATGCTGTGAATCGTGACCGGGTCGATCCCGGTGAACGGTTCGTCCAGCAATATCAACGCCGGCTCGCTGGCCAGGCAGCGGGCAATTTCCAAACGGCGGCGCTCACCGCCGGAGAGGTGCGAGGCGACTGATTTTCGCAGCCGCGTCAGCCCGAATTGTTCGAGCAGTTCATCGGTGATCGTCCGCCGCTCGCGGCGCTTGACGTGCAACATCTCCAAAATAGCGGTGATGTTTTGTTCGACCGTCAGCTTGACGAACACGCTCGACTCTTGCGCGAGATAGCCCATGCCGTATTGGGCCCGCTTGTACATCGGCCAGTCGGTGACGTCGACGCCATCCAGCAGCACTTGGCCTTCAGCCGGGGCGATCATGCCGCAGGTCATGCGGAATGTGGTCGTCTTGCCAGCTCCGTTGGGGCCCAGCAGCCCCACGATTTCGCCCCGTTCGACGTTGAGATCAACGCCGTCTACGACGCGGCGTCCTCCGTAGACCTTTGCGAGTCCTTGCGCTACGAGAATTGACATGAGTCCACTCATCCTCCCTGACGTGTGAGATCATCGAATGAATTGTCGCGGCCAGTTATTCAATCCGCTGCCAGCGTCGCCATTGCGGATAGAACGGCACGGTGAGGCTGGGGTAATTGGATCGCTCCAACTCCATCGGTCCCCCGGGACCTTGGGGCTGCACAGGGCGCCAGTCACCGTGACCGTTCTGGACTGCGACCGGCTGGCTGTAATACCAAATCGGAATTCCACGGCCGTTGTTCAGAAACGGTATTCCGTGCGGCCAGTAGATGAAAAATGCTTTGCCGATCAGCAGGTCGCGGGGCACGGCGTGGTGATGCGCGTCCGGATCGAAGTTGCCGCCGCGGTTGTGGATGCGTCCCGTCTCCCATAGCCGGCTGTCCTTGCTGCGGGCGCTGTTGTCGCCCAGCACAAAGAACTCGTCCTCCCCCAGCTCAAACGTGCTGGGCAGCATGTCGCGATAGCCTTGGTAATGGTTCAGACCGTTAAACGCCTTGTCGGGATCGGAAAGAAACGTCCGCATATCGGCCAAATTGGTCGGGGCCCGGAAGTCGACCTGCGCGTATTTCCCGTTGCCGTCGTTTTCCTTGGAACAACTGAGATAGTAAATGTCGCGCGTGACGTTGAGATGCGAGATCGTCACCGAAGCATCTCGCGCGGCGATGCCCACCGGCGCCAAATCGCGGTTCGTCGGATGACGCTGCGAGGCCGTGACCGGCGGGCCCATGCCCCCGGCTTCGCCAAAGTCGATTAAGTCTCCTTCGATCCACAGCAACAGTCGATCGTAGAAGTTGGAAAAATCGATCGAGTAGGTCCCAGCCGCTTTCAGCGGGGTCTGGGCATCGGTCGTTGCGGGGAGGGGAATCGGATTGTCATTGAAACTGATGTCGACATATTCCAGCGCGGCCTTACCGGTCGTCAGGTCAATTCGGCAACGATAGGACCGCTCTCCCTCCACTAACTCCAGCAGTAATTCTCCCTGCGGTTTTTGGATTTCAACGTCGCACGAAAGGGTCAAATCACCGACCCAATGCACCCCCCAGGTGTCGGCCGGCGGTTCGGGAAACAGGTCCCCCGTCGACCGCTCGCTTTGCCGGGCGTCGCCGACCGAGATACCCGAATTGTACGACGAAAAGTCAGTGATCAACTGCGGCGGCGGATCGCCCACCGGCTGACCATTTAACACGCGCTGCCAGTCGTCGGCATAGGGAATGATGTGCCGATAGCGAAGCCATTGCCATCCGTCGCCGCCGGCCTGCGCCTCGTCGAATTGGAAAGTCCGATTCTTGGCGTCATTCGTCCAACCGTTGGGCGTCAGCTTCCACTGTTCGCCCTCTTTGGCCACCGCCGCCCAGCGTTCGGGCCAACCCGCCTCGAGAAGTTCGCGGGCCGGTTTGTCATTGTCGTAAACAGGGATCTGCAATCGCCGCTGTTTTTCCGGCGGTTTCCGCAAAATCTCGAACGCCTCGGTGTCATCTTTGCGGGCATACAGGTCCCCCCAATCAATCTTGATCGTCTCTCCCGGCAGGCCGACCAGCCGTTTGATGTAGTTGGTCTTCGGTTCTTCGGGATATTTAAAGACCACGACGTCAAACCGCTTGGGGTCGCTGAATTCGTACGGGAACTTATTGACCAGTATACGGTCTCCCACAAAGGCCAGATTGTCCAGCACGTTGTTCGGATACCGACAATTGGGACAGAGCGCGAAATTGACGATCCTGGGCGTACTGCCGTCGGACCAATCGACGGCGATGATGCCGCTCCCCTCCTCAATTTCATCGCTGGCGCTCACGCGGAAATGCGTGTTGCATTTTTCGCAAGTGACGTCCTTATGCCGGCCGTAGAGCGTCTCGGCCATTGAACCGGTGGGGATCACGAACGCTTCGGCCTCGAACGTGCGGAACAAAAACGCCAGCACAAACGCGATGACGATCGACTCGATCGTTTCCCGAAATCCGTCGTTTCGGCGTTTGCCGGAGGGCGCAGCTGTCTCCGCTGGGGCGTCTTTCGCCTCGGCCGGTTCGGGCGACTGGGCCTCTTTGGATTTGGGGCTGGTCTTTGCTTTCCGTGATGCCATGGTTCAATTCGTGTATGGGTTTTACGTAGACGCGATCAGCGGTGAGTGCGAATGCTCCGTCCGTTCGGTCTGCGATATTTCAATCGAGACGGTCGGATTTCCGCAGCCGATTTCTCAGTGGAAGCGACGCCCGGCAATGACAATTCGACTCAGCGTAAGAAACCTTAGCCGCGAGCACCCTGCGCGTCGATCCCTGCCGTGAAACGGCGCTGGCCGATCTGCCGTAACTTGATGCGATGTCGTCACTAACGAATATAACGAATTCGAGAAAAATCTGGAATGCTGATCGACGCCCCCCATTTTTTTGAGGGCAAATGCACCAAAAACGGCCTCCCGATAAAGTGCCGGCTGGTAAGCTTTTTGGCTGATGACCGGGTTAGCCAGACGCGACTGTCTTCGGAAATGGGACTGTTGTCTCCCAAGGCAAAATACTCGTTTTCCCCAAGTCGATAAGGATGAAACCCCACCTCATTCGATTTCGATTGGTAGTAAACATCCCGGAAAAGCCGTAACGAATCAACGCGGGCGCTGATTCCCGCTGCCCCAAACTGGATCGGGTGTTGCGGGACCGGGGGGCGCGCAGGCGGTGCCGGATAGGTCCACGGCTCACCGACGACGACTCCGTCGACGGAGACGAGGCATTGCCGGTCCATCAACGACATTTCTATCTCAGCCGTGCCGCTACGAAGTGCTGGGGGCATTTCGTGTTCCCAAATCGGGTCGGTTTGCTGGGATGAAAAAAGTTCGATCGTGCCCTGCCCGAAGTCGAACCGGCAATCGACGATTTCTATACCGTCGGTCATCCGCAGCGTAAACTCGCCCGCTCCGCCGAGGTGCTTCAAATGCAAGGCCACCATCACGTCCCGCACCGGTTGTTCGGTTGTGGGGGCGTTGTAGCCATAGCCGTCAGTGATCACGGCGATATGCGACTTTTCATAGAGCCGATCGACGGCCTGCTGAAACGCGAAGTCCTGACTTAGTCCGGCGAGATGCTCCCGGGCGGCGACGGGCATAGCTCCGCTGGCGGTCAGACGTTTTTGTTTCTCGTCGTAGGTCACGTTGCTGAAATAGGGATTGGGTGGCTCGGCGTCGGCGGGCCACTCGTCGAGCGGCACAGTTGTCGTCCGTAATCCGCCATCGCGAATCCAATGCCGGTACTGGACCCAGTCGAGATCCTGGCCGGCAGACTGAGCGCTTGATGAATCGTCAATCACAAACGCACCCTCCTCGGCGTGCCACTGGGTCTCCGCCGACTGTGATTGCCAGCGCGGTTGCCAATCGGCGTCGGTTGCGGGTGGACGATGGTCGTTGTCGAATACCAGGATTCTTATCTGTTGTTGTTGCGCAAGCGATTTGCGTTGGATCACCCCCCCTGCATAGAGGTCGCCGTCGCGGATTTGAATCGTCTCACCCGGCAGGCCCACGATGCGTTTGACGTAGTTCTCCGTTGGCCGGCCGGGATTGCGAAACATGGCGATCTCCCAGCGCCGCGGCGGACGATGATCATAGTGGTGTTTGTGGACCAGCACGCGGTCGCCATCGACGTTCAGGGAATGCCCTTTGTCGGCGTCAATCGCCGGGACGGGGATGTCATGGTAACCGCAGTTCGGACAGGTTGCCTCACAATCCCCGTCGCCGATTTCCACGCCGAAGGCAAACCGCCGACGGCATTTTGGGCAAGTGACGTCGCGGTGCCAGCCGTAGAATCCCGGTGCCATCGAGCCGGTTTCAATCATGTAGGTTTCGACGGCGAACGTCTTGCACAGCGAGACCGCCAGTCCCAAGCAGACGAGGAACTCGATCCCTTGCCGCAGGGCGCCGTAATTGCGGCGTCGGCGCGGGGCGGTTGACGGCTCGACGATGTCGCTGGGGGAATTCATGTCGCTGGCAAATGGTCTTCGTCGTCGAATGGCACACCGGCGAGGCCGAGGCCCGGGCGGTCGCGAATGCCGAAAACCGGTCGCGGCGACTGTTATTGATCGTCACCCGCTTCAAGCACGGAGAGAAAGGCCTTTTGGGGAATCTCGACCTGTCCAAATTGCCGCATCCGCTTCTTGCCCTCGCGCTGTTTCGCCCACAGTTTACGCTTTCGGGTAATATCGCCGCCATAGCACTTTGCGGTGACGTTCTTCCGCAGTGCGGAGATCGTCTCGCGAGCGATAACTTTTCCACCGATGGCCGCCTGTAGGGCAATTTCAAATTGATGTTTTGAGATTTCCTTCTTCAGCCGCTTCACGAGATTGCGGCCGCGGCGTTCCGCGTCGGAACGGTGCATGATCGTGGAGAGTGCGTCGACGCGGTTGCCTTTGACCAGGATGTCGACCTTGACCAGATCGGCCGGGCGAAATCCGGTGACCTCATAATCGAGCGTGCCGTACCCCTTCGTCGCCGATTTGAGCTTGTCGTGCATGTCGTAAATCACTTCGGCAAGCGGCAGGTCATAGATGACCAATGCCCGGTTGGGGCCGAGGTATTCGGTGCTGATGTACGTGCCGCGGCGGTCCGAGGCGAGCTGCATGATCGGGCCGATTCCGGAGGTTGGCAAGATAAAATTGACACGGGCGATCGGCTCGCGGAATTCTTGGATGGACCCGGAGTCGGGGACCTCCTGTGGGTTGTCAATCCGCTGGACTTCGCCGTTGCGCAGCAGCAATTCGTACGTCACGTTCGGTGCCGTTTGGATCAGGTCGACGTCCGCCTCGCGTTCGAGCCGCTGTTGGACGATCTCCATGTGGAGCAAGCCCAAGAAACCGCAGCGAAACCCGAAGCCGAGCGCATCGCTGGTTTCGGGAAGGAAGGAAAAACTGGCGTCGTTGAGGCTGAGCTTTTGCAGCGAGTCGCGGAGTTTTTCAAAGTCGCTGGAATCGGTGGGATACAATCCCGAAAAGACCATCTGCTGCGGCTGTTGATAGCCGGGCAACGACTTTTCCGCGGGCCGCCGTGAATCGGTGACGGTGTCACCCACGTGCACCTGGCCGAGGTCCTTGATACCCGTGAGGATGTAGCCGACTTGTCCCGGTCCCAGGCGTTCGCACTCCCGCATCGCCGGGCGGAATTGGCCGAGCTCCAGGACCTCGTACGAAGTCCCTTCACGCATGAACTTGATCCGCTGCCCCTTTTCGATTGTCCCCTCCATAACCCGCACGTAGGTCATCACGCCGCGAAAGGGATCGTACTTGCTGTCGAAGACCAACGCCTGCAGCGGTGCATCCGGTTTGCCTTGCGGCGGGGGAATGCGTTCGACGATGGCTTTGAAAACGTCGTCCACTCCGGTGCCGTCGCGAGCGCTGATCATCAGCGCATCGTCCGGTTCCAGGCCGAGCACGGTTTCAATTTCTTCCAGGACCTCGTCGATGCGGGTCACCGGCAGGTCGATCTTGTTGATGACCGGGATGATGGCCAAATCGACGTCGATGGCGGCATAGGCATTGGCAACGGTCTGCGCCTGCACTCCCTGAAACGCGTCGACCAGCAACAAGGCTCCCTCGCAGGCGGCCAGCGAGCGGGAGACTTCGTAATGGAAATCAACGTGGCCGGGCGTGTCGATCAAGTTCAGCTCGTACACCTGTCCATCGTGCTTGTAATTAATGGCAACGGTGCGGGCTTTGACCGTGATGCCACGGTCACGCTCGATGTCGAGATCGTCCAGGATCTGCTCTTTGAACTCGCGCTGAGTAATCGCGCCGGTTTTCAGCAAAAGTCGATCGGCCAGTGTACTCTTGCCGTGGTCGATATGAGCGACGATCGAGAAGTTGCGAATGAACTGGGTGTCCATATGCGGATGATATTCTGTCTGAGGCGACAATTGGGGTGCAAAAGGGGAATGTGATGGTACGGGGGGCGTGGTTTTTCCGTTGCGGTGTTCGGCTTTCGAGGTTTTGCTGGATGGGCTTGTCGTGCGTTTTGAATTTTAACGGCCGCCTCGGATCAGCGTTATGGGAATTTCAGCTTGGCGCAACCGGCGGCGCCGATGTATCCCGCGTCGCCGCCGAGGCTAGCGTATTCAATCCGCGTGTTTTGGGCTGGAACCGGAAAGGCGCGGCGGCGGACTTCGCTGCGGATTTCTTCGATAAACCGTCTGCCCAATTCCGTTTCCTCGCGGCCAAACGTCATGGCTCCGCCGAACAGGACCATCTCGGGATCGATGGTGTGCATCAGCGAAGTCGTCCCCACGCCAAGGTAGCGGGCGGTCTCCATGATCATTTCGTCGGCCAACTCATCACCAGCATCGCACATGCGGCCGATGAGGACCGGCGTGAGCTTTTCTCCCTGTTCCAATTCAGCGGTGATCATCGATTCGCGACCCGCGTCCAGTGCTTCTTGACAGCGTTTGACCAGCGCAGTGGCGCTGGCGTAGGCCTCCAACGTGCCAAATTGTCCGGTCGGACAACGCCGGCCGTTGTGCATTTCGATAATAATATGACCACATTCGGCACCGTGGGAATGAGCTCCTTCGACGATCGTGTCGCCGATGATGATTCCGCAGCCGATGCCGGTGCCGAGGGTGAAAAATACCAAACTCTCCGCCTCGCGGGCCATACCACCCCAGAACTCGCCGTACGCAGCCGCGTTCGCGTCGTTTTGTAACGTCGTGGGAAGCCCCAACTCGTCGGCCAATTGGTCCCGCAGGGGCAGATCGGTCCAACCGGGAAGATTGGGGGGATCGAGCAGCATGCCGGCGGGAATATCCATTGTGCCCGGCGTCGCCAATCCCACCGCGCGAAGGTCGCCGATGTCGATCGGACTTTGTTCAATGGCCTGTCGGGACGCTTCGCAGATGGTTTCCAGGCCAACCTTGGGGCCGAGTTTGGGCTTAGTCGGCAGGCTAACGCGGGAGAGCGAATTTGCCTGTGCATCAACGACCCCAACCTTGATGTTGGTTCCGCCAACATCGACACCGAGGTAAAACGGCCCCTGGCCTGGATCTGGACACATGAAACGACACCGATAAAACGCAAAACCACCGTTGGAAACCGGGCGACCGTAAGGAGTTGCTGGAGAGGACCCCCGATCGGACGGCGGGCAGCGGAAGGCGGGATTTTACCGGACGCCACGGCTGCTCGCGGCCGCGGCAATGTCAGAACTTAAGCTCTCCGGGACCGATAGGACCCCAGTATATACACCCGCGGTCAACCGATTCAATCGCAGGCTGCAGTGGTTAGAGTTGTTGGATCAAATTGCCAAAATCTTCATACGGCGTGGTCGAGGGAGGCCCGGCCGCGTGCCGAAATGTTGACTGGCCGACCGCGTCCGCCAGCACGACCATCGACGAAGAGGCCGTCCCCCAATCGCTCCCGATACGGCAGATCGCCGGTTCGTTTTCGTCGCCCGTCAAACCGCAAATGGTCTCCGCTGCGGCGATCCAGTCCACGACGTCACGACTGTGAATCTGGTCGAGAAGCCGGCGCACACGCCCGATGCGCGGGTCCTGGGGATCGTTGAGCACGTCATTGGCCATCAAATGAATTCCCGGCGGAAGTTTTGAGATACAGATTTCGTCGGCCGCCTCGATGACGATGGCTGACTGTGGGTTGGCCAACAGGAAGTTGCAGCCGGCATAGCTCTGCGTCGTCAACTCCCGTTCGGCATGTGCGGCAGCTGATTCGATACCGGCGATTCCCAGCAGATCGCGGCAGAGAAGCCCCCGCGAGCGCGGCTCGTCCGGCACATGATTTTTCTCGCGGTTGGTGACGGCCACGATCATTCTCCGCTGGTTGATGCCCAACCAAGTCCCCCCGGCTTGCAGGTCGATCCCACCCAACCAGTCGGTCTTTCCTTCGGGTTCATGAATGATCGCCGGCCCGGAACTTTGTCGATGCGGGCTTTCCTCCCGGTTGGCAAAGAGAAATACCGGGCAATCGGGCAAAGTCTGAAAGGCGAGACCGAGCAAACACATGGACAGAATTCCCGCGACATGGTAATGAAGTGCGGAGACTGAGAAGATTGTGTGAACTGGGAGAGTGGAGCGATTTCTGTGCGAAACCTCGCTGGTTTCAAGACTTAAAACCGGTTACACTTCTCCTACAGCGCGTTGACCGATGAGTGCTTGCCCAAAAGATTGGATCACCACCTGCGAATAGCAGATTATTCCGGGCATGGATGCCGAAGTCATTGTCTTGGGTGCTTCCATGTCACGATATCCACGGAAGTCGTACGGGCGCTCAAACCAGTTTGCGGAACGAGAATTTGATCGTCGTTTTCGTCCAAAACGCCGAGTGATTTATATCGGTTCCGCAGGTTTAGGAAAACACCCTTCGTCAAGGACAATTGGTAAATGTCTCCACAAGGCTCTCCCGCACCGCAGACGTCGGCACCGCGTATCGATCGCTTTAGCCGTCGCACCAACTCGCTGCTCGGCGTCCAGGTGATCTCGTGCGGCGCCTATGTGCCCGATCAAATTGTGACCAATGCCGACTTGCAGGTGAGCGCGGGATTCGATCCGGAATGGATTGAACAACGATCGGGAATTGTAGAGCGCCGCTATCTTCCGGGTGATCTGGCGACCAGCGACATGTGCATCGCCGCAGCGCGAAAGGCGATTCGCCGCGCGGGTGTCGATCCGCAAGATATCGATCTGGTATTGGTCGGCACGTTCACACCCGATTTTGCGTTTCCCTCCACCGCCTGTCTGGTGCAGGATGCGTTGGGATTGGACGCGGCCGCGGTTGATATGCAGGCGGCCTGCGCTGGGTTCATGTATGCACTGACAACCGCCGCACAGTACATCGCCACCGGCAACAGTAAATTGGCGTTGGTGATCGGTGCGGATTGCAATAGCCGCGTCGTCGACCCCACGGATCAGCGGACAGCTCCACTGTTCGGCGACGGAGCGGGCGCGGTGCTGCTTGCCGAAGGGGACCCACACCAGGGATTGATGTGCTATCAGATCGGGGCCGACGGCAGCGGCGGCCCGCTGCTGAATTGTCCGGCTGGCGGAACGCGGCAACCGATCACTCATGAACATATCGATAACCGAGACCACTATTTGAAGATGGACGGTCGGAATGTCTTTAAGTGGGCGGTCCGCGTCGTCACGGATACGATCGAATTGATGCTGGAGAAGACCGGCATGAGTCCGTTGGACGTCGATCTTTACATTCTGCACCAGGCGAACATCCGGATCATCAACTATGCCATGGAGCAGTTGGGGATTCCCGACGACAAGGTCTTCGTCAACCTGCAAAAGCTCGGCAACACATCGGGTGGCACAATTCCGATCGCGCTGGACGAGGCGTTTCAGGCGGGACGCATCAATCGCGGTGATACGATTCTGATGAGCGGGTTCGGCGCCGGACTGACTTGGGGGACGGGATTGCTGCGCTGGTAGCGTGCGCGGCCCGCGAACGCCCTCATCCCGGCCCTCTCCGAGAGGGAAAGGGAGAAGATCGTTTGCACATTTGGCGTTGAGTATGCGGGGGGAGCGACGATGATGAAGCTGGGCATGGTGACGTATCTGTGGGGCAAGGATTGGGACCTCGACACGGTCATCAAAAACTGTGCTGCCACCGGGTTTACCGGTGTGGAATTACGTTCCACGCACAGTCACGGTGTTGAGGTGACGCTCTCCAAGGCCCAGCGGGAAGAGGTCAAACAAAAGTTCGACGATTCCCCCGTCGAATTCGTGGGACCGGGATCCGCCTGTGAATATCACGACCCCGACCACGGAATTGTGCAGCGGAATATCGAGCTCACGGCGGAGTTTGTGAAACTCTCGGCCGATATCGGCGGCACGGGTGTCAAGGTGCGTCCCAATCGGCTGGTGCAAGGGGAAGATCCCAAAGTGACCATCGCCCGCATCGGCGAAGCACTCCGCGAATGCGGGAAATTTGCGGCGGATCACGGACAGGAAATTCGCGTCGAAGTGCACGGGCAGGGGACCAAAGCCCCGGCAGTGATCCGCAAGATCATGGAGGCCGCCGACCATCCGCAGGTGGTCGTCTGTTGGAATGCCAATCCCGGCGAAACGATCAACGGTTCGATCAAACAGAACTTCGATCTCGTCAAGGACAAGCTGGGGGGCACGCTGCACATTCACGATCTGTATGACGACCGCTACCCGTACCGCGAACTGTTCACCCTGCTCAAAGAGCAAAACTACGACGGCTATTGCCTGTCAGAAAGCCCGGCGACGACCGATCCGGTGAAGGTCATGCACTATTACAAGGCGTTGTTCGAGCAGCTCACCGCTTGATGGGACACACGTCACAGCCGGGCGGCGATGGAACGGGCGACTTTTGTCAGTTCAGTTTCCAACTCGTGCCGCATTCTCCAATTTAAATAAGCGCGTCGCAACCGGCCCGCGGCGGCGAGGCGCGGCTCGTACTTGGCACGAATCCGCTCTTTAATCTCCCGCAGCTGCGCGGTTGGCGCGAATTCGTCATTGTCAAAAATTTGGAGTTGCTGTTCGTCCATTGTGACGATGGGCCTTGTGAGCACGTTGTTGGCGAGCCGCATGCGCCAGCGTGCGGGGCTTGTTGCTGGGTGGCCGATGTATGCGACGATGAATGGAGCCAGAAGAAAATCACTTACTTCATCGAATGGTGCGTCGCAACACACCTTACGATTTGGTTCACGCGTCGTGCACTAAAACCAGGCCGACGAGCAGGTCATAGGCGGCGTGGCAGCCGACAGTGATGCCGAAGCCTCGCAGTAGAAAGAGTAGGGCAAAAAATGCCCCCGCCAATGCGCGGAAAGAAAAGGTCAGCGCCGAAAACGTGTCGCCGTTGGGCCCCACGTAGTGCGCCAATGAGAACAGTACGCTGGTGACCAAAATCGCCGTCCCGGCCGCCCATTTTGACGAGCGAAAGATCACGTAAAACACGACGTAAAACAGCGGAAGCATCCACAGACGAAATAGCACTTCTTCATACACGCCGGCGCCGACATAGCTGACGACCTTGGACAGCCCGGATGCACCGAGGGCGTTGGAGACGGGCATTGAGGCGTCGTTTGTTTCCGCGAATGCCAGATTTTGCACCTGGCCCATGACGACCAACGTCAATGCAAACAACAGCGACTCGGCCAACATTCCCAGTAGCGTCTCACGGTCGACTTTCCAGGAATAGCGGCCGCCCAAATGCCAGGCCAACAAGAGACCGATGACAAGTGCGGGCAGTACGTGGACCTGAACCAAGCCGATTTCCTGGAGCGCGGCCCGCATCCAATGGTCGGCGCCGTTGCGGTACGACGCCGGTTCACTGCCCCCCAGCCATAACACGCCGATTTCATAAAGCCCCAACAGGGGCAACAAGAAAATCAAACAGGACAGCGGTCTGCGCGAGCTGGTCCAATAGTCGTCGTCGACCAGCGCCGGTGATTCGTCCGCCGACGGCGGCGGGGGATCGGATTTCGTTTTCAAACTCAACATGGGCGAGGCTCGGCGCAGCTTTACGAAATTGAGGGCGAGGCGATGGAGGACGTTGGTGCCAACGGTTCATGAGGCGCAGCGACACGCTGGTGCGGGTGCGGCGTTTGCACGGGGTCGATGCGGTGCTGCGCCGTGCCGGTTGAGGTTTGTATTTCGTGAGATGGCGGCAACGCGGCGGTAGAGGAATGGTCCGCATCGCCGGTGAGGCGCGCGACCCACTCCTGGTCAAGTTGCCCCCGCTCGGCGACGGCCGACAACTCGGCCGCGGCGGCGGACCGGCGCTGACGGGGGTCTGTCACGAACTGCATCACGGGAGCAATCGGTCGGCAGAGAGTGATGTATTCGTCGGCGGCGGTGAGAATCCGCAAGTGTTCGTTGAATTGAATACCTGCAAGTCGCGCCGGATAGCCGGAACCATCAAGCCGCTCGTGATGCCGGGCCACCAAGCGGGCAATCGGGACCGGGGGTTGATAGATGCGGCCGATCATGGCGGCAGAAAGCCGGGGGTGCCGGTGAAACATCTGCCGCTCTGATTCGGAGAATTGGCTGGGATCGACCATAATTCCGCAGCGGAGCGACAAACAACCGACGTCTCTCAACAGCCCGGCGACGACGAGTTGACGCAACGGTTCGCGCGTTTTAAACCAGTCGACGGCCATCCAGGCGATCAGCTGCGCCGCTTGGATCGCCTCGACGTAAACGCGGGCATGTTCGTGTGGAAGTTCGCTCGCCGCAATCCGTGCAACGGGTAATCCCGGCTGCGGGAGGACGTCGTCGACAGCGGTGCGGCCGCTGGATTGATCGATGATATGGTCGGCCAACTTGGCCAGGTGCGCATAGCGCGGCGGTCGTTCCTGCGGCATGCCGGCGATCAGTTCGCATAAGTCCCTTGCGTTGTTCTTCAGTTCCACGAGGATCCGTTGCTGGTGATCGTAGCGCGCGACGAGTGATTCGGCGGACGCCAATAGCGCTGTTGGGGAAATGCGGGACGCACATCCGTCCGGTCCCGCCGTTGCGGATCGTTGAAGCTCTGCGTGGACCCGTTTGGCAAGTGTCAACGCGCCGCTGGTGAGGGCGGGCAGGTATTCGTTATCAGGCAGCCACTGCACGGGGTCGGTGGCGATATAACGCAGACGGCGCATGAGTTGGTCGTAGCGCGCACGGATGCTCGTCGCAACATGCGGGTCGGAAGAGTGCGCACGGTCAAAAGTCAGTGCTGGGGGAGAAGTTTCCCGCAACACCGGGCGGGGTGCGGCGACGAAATGCGGTGTTGTGTGCATGGAAAACTTTCAGGTGCTTTCGGGCACTGCGCGGGGCGGGACGCGTGTTCGCCAGTACAGATCATCGACTTCCCAAAATATCCGGCTGCAGAGTCGCGGCGGGTGCGTGTGTGATCGCGTCCAACGGCACGAGGTGCGCGAGTCGAAGAACCCTCGCAGAGGTGGCAATCCTCGCGGATTGCGTCAGGTTTCGGCCGACTACATTCGCCGGCACGGGGCCGTTGACGAACATCGTGCCGCGCGTGTGGACGGCAAGAATCGCTCAACTTATGACGGTTTTCCGGTCGATGCTGATTACTACTTGATTTCGCGTTATGCCGCTTCCTACAATCCCACTCGCATCACAACGGTCAAAGGGAGCGAAATCGCTACAGTTTGACTAATCGGAACGGTTCCCCAACGTTCCGACGCTCCGACTGTTTCGCCGCTAATCAATACCGCCGCGACACGCGTCCCCACGTGACGAAGACCCAGGAGTTGCACGATGGCGACTGACCTCAGCCGCAAAGAAGAACTGCCGGAATTGACCGACCGGATTATCGCCAGTTATTACGACATCAACCGGATCAACCACCTGGGGCATTGCCCGCTGCCGAGCACCGAAGCGGTGATCGCGATTGCGGAAGACCTCAAGGAGGTGATCTATCCGGGATATCGTCGCCGGCAAAACCTGCACCACGGCAATGTGACGTATCATATCGGCGACCTGATCGATGGTTTGCACGACAAGTTGACCGAGCAGATTGCCCGCGCGCTGCGGCATGATGCGTCGCTGAAGCGGCGGCTAAAATGCGGTGATTCCGACCCGACCGTCGATTTTGAGTCGGATGGGCAGAAAAAGGCGATCGCCTTTCTGGAGCGGATTCCCGATTTGCGCGAAGCTATGGCGCTGGACGTCGAGGCGGCGTTTGACGGCGATCCGGCGGCCAAAAGCTACGACGAGATCATTTTCTGCTATCCGGGGTTGGAAGCGATCACGATTCATCGTATGGCGCACGAATTGTATCGTTTGGACGTCCCGCTGATCCCGCGGATCCTGTCGGAGTGGTCGCACAGCCGCACCGGCATCGACTTGCATCCCGGCGCGCAGATCGGGCCGAGTTTCTTCATCGACCACGGAACGGGCGTGGTGATCGGCGAGACGTGCGAGATTGCCGCGCACGTGAAGATCTATCAAGGGGTGACCCTTGGCGCGCTGAGCTTCCCGAAGGATTCTGAAGGCAATGTCGTGCGGGGGACGAAGCGGCACCCCACGATCGAAGAGGGCGTCGTGATCTACGCCAGTGCGACGGTTTTGGGAGGCGATACCGTGATCGGCGCCAATTCGGTCATCGGGGCGGGTGTGTCGCTCTATGAAAGCGTACCGCCCAATACGATCGTTACGATCAATAAGCCGGACCTGCGATTTCGCGATGCGTCGCTGAAAAAGACGTCATAGCGACTTCTGGTTTCAAAACCCTCTGACGCGTCACGCCCATACTTATTCGATGGTGGCACGAACAAGCGCAACCGGGTTTTGAAACTGGTAACATCAAAAACGCTCGCCGGCTACGTTGCGGGCGAGCGTCCTCTTATGATGTCGCGTGTGGCGTCTCAAGCGATCGCCCGCGGTTCCTCTTCGGTTTGCTGCATGGCGATTTGTTCCAGCAGCGTGCCAAGTTGGGCGACGAGTTTGTTTTGTGCTTCGGCCAATTCCTTAGCGGCGGCGTCGATGTTGTCTTCGCGACGATGCACTTGTTGCAGCCGCTGGTCGAGGTCCATCGAAAAGTCTTCCAGTTCCGTGCGGACACGCTCGAATTCGTCGACAAAGCGGTCATCGGGTTCAAAGTGGCGGCGGGATCGTGGGCCGCGCAGGCCGTGTCCGCCATGAATCATACCGCGTGCCGGGTTTGATCCCCGGGAGATGTCCAGCGGGCGATCGCGGCGCGTGTTGCGGTCGATGGCCGCCTGCAGCAGCCCGGCTTGTCCGGTTTGGATCTGGCGTTCCAGTTGCTCGACCTGGTTCATCTCCGCTTCCAGGCAGTCGACCAGTTCCGCCGCGGAAAGATCGGCGGCGTCAACGATCGGTTCGTCCTCGAGTTCGTCGAGGGCAATGTGATCGTGCGCTGTGGATTCAAGCGTACGTGCGATGGCTTCGTGATTGAGGCGGACGACGAATTGGAATCCACCGATGGCCAGCGCGTCGCCATCTTCGAGAATCGCCGTGCCGACAACGTTGCCGTTGACCTTCAGCAGCGGCGAACGGGCGACCGTTTCGGCGATCACGCGTCCGCCATCAACCAGAAGGATTGTGTGAATAAGCGGGACGTGGGCATCGCCCAACACAATGTCACATCCGCTACCGGAGCCGATCACAAACCGGGGGACGGTGACCGGCCGGTGTGGGAATTTCGTTTGTCCGCGACTGACGTGGAGGGTCAAAAAGGTATCGTTCCCAAAAGCCACGGTGGCGGGAATTGCTAATCGCTTACTTGCTTGATTGATCACCACGATACTGTCAACCTCGTGTCGGCAGGGAGGGAGGCGGGGGGAGGCCGTCGCACCGCCGCAGTCGGTCGTCGATTTGCGTTCGGCGGGGCCGTGGATCATTGGTGGGGCAGCGTCCTGTTGCATATCTTATTTCGGCCGCCGCTTTCGACGCTCATGAGCGAATCCCCCTGCACAAAATCGGATGGCAGAGTTTGCCTGATGAGGCGATCAAGCCGCAGATAGGCGTCTTATGCACCAGCGAAGGTCTAACCCCGCACGAACCACGTGCACAGCGACGGCTGGGCGGCGGGGGAAGAATTTGCCGGACAGCGAAGCTTTGATGGGGTGTGCGGCATTCGGCCATGCTACAATTCCAACCACGAAATCTAGCAAGTTTTCTCATTTCAGGACGCAAGGCAATTCGTTGGCAAGTTGCACCGTGCGTCTTCCTCACAACGGGACGTCGGGGGGAAATTCGATTAGTCATCCACTCTTGCAGCCCGATGTGCGGATCGATCTTGACGACGATAACGAACCACGAAATAAACGAAAGGCACGAAAAAATCTACGTGTTTCCTGTTTCGTGTGTTTCGTTACTTTCGTGGTTTGTTCCTTCGGGACGCCATCGACATTCGCGTATCGTCCAAAGGCTCCGGCCGTTAGTATTGCTGGTTCTGATTGGTCCCGCGCCCAGGATCACGCTCCGATGTACCAACATACGATTATGCGATTAATTACCGAAGGCGTTTTGTCGTAACGTAGCGCTACCGTCGACGCGAGCTGGAACGTTCACTTTGGGAGAGAGAGAAAGTGGCGGCCCGATATGAGTTGGTTGATCTTGGCTTTTCAACAGCGGACGCCGAGCATATCTCATTCGAATGGCGAAACAGCCAGTTGATCCTGCAATTCGTTGACTGGAAAGAAAATCCAGTGAGTGTTGTGTTTCAGGATGTTGCTGGCGTTCAATGGAATGAGGAGTCGTATGCGGACCAACCCGAGGTCCGGAATGATACATGTTACGAAGTGCATCAGTCCGACTGGACCTCCGAATATGTTCGACGGCAAGCATTTCCCCGGCAGCAATGCGTTCGTCACTTAGTACTGTGTTTCAACGCAGTCGGTGTGCTCGAGGTCCTATGCACGGGCTTAACCACACCTAAATTGTATGGCGATTGAGAATTGCCGTCTCTTTAAAAGCGCTTGCCGACGGCGATCATTTGGCGGGTCCGCATCAGGTCGCGATCTTTGGCCGCGAACTCTTCATCGGAGGTGGGAACGCGGGCGTTTACCGCCTGGAGTTCCTGCTCGGCTGCGGCAGCGTCGATTTTTTCCGCAGGAACGGCGCGGTTGGTGAGGATCGAGACCACCGGACCGTTGACCTGTACGAAGCCGCCGTCGATGAAATAGCTGTGACTGCCGGTCGCGTCGGTAAGCCGCAGTTCTCCGTATCCGAGCCGCCCCACCAGCGGAGCACGACCGGGCAAAATGCCGATTTGGCCGTCATACAGCGCAAACCGTAGCGACGTCACATCCCGGTCAATGACGGTCGTTTCCGGAGTGACGACAACCAATCGCAAAGGGCCGTCAGCGGCCATGATCCTACTCCAAAGTGTACTTATAACTGGCTTCAAAACCCTCTAACACGTCACGTCCACACTTGTGTGCCCGCTTCGCGGACAAGCGCAACCGAGTTTTGAAACTGGGTCTAGCAGGCAGCAAAGCAATTCGCCCCACGCCCACAAATCCAATTCTCGTTCAAATTACCAACTGATTCAGTGACCAACGGGAACGCCCCAACGCCCTCGTGCGGCAGCACGCACCCGGAGGCGGCCGGTGCCGCCCTAGTCTTGTTCGGCCATGCGTTTGGCTTGCTCTTCGGCTTCTTTGACGCCGCCCACGTACATGAAGGCTTGTTCGGGGAGGTGGTCCCATTTGCCGTCGCAGATTTCTTCGAAGCTTTCGATCGTCTCCTGCAGCGGGGTAATCTTACCCGCCTTGCCGGTGAAGACCTCAGCCACGAGGAACGGCTGCGACAGGAACCGTTCGATTCGGCGGGCACGGGCCACGACCAGTTTGTCTTCTTCGCTCAATTCATCAACACCGAGAATGGCGATGATGTCCTGCAATTCGCGGTAGCGTTGCAGGATTTGCTGTACACGACGGGCGACGGCATAGTGACGGTCACCGACATATTGCGGGTCCAAAATCCGGCTGGAGGAGGCCAGCGGGTCGACCGCCGGGTAAATGCCCTTTTCGGAAATCCGCCGTTCCAGGTAGATGAAGGAGTCCAAGTGGGAGAACTCGGTCGCCGGGGCGGGGTCGGTCGGGTCGTCCGCCGGGACGTAGACCGCCTGCACACTGGTGATGGCGCCTCGCTTGGTGGAGGTAATGCGTTCTTGAAGTTCACCCAATTCGGTGCCCAGCGTCGGTTGATAACCCACGGCCGAGGGCATCCGTCCCAGTAGCGCGGAGACTTCCGAACCGGCTTGGGAGAAGCGGAAGATGTTGTCGACGAACAGCAGCGTGTCCGTTCCGGTCGTGTCGCGAAAGAATTCCGCCATCGTGAGTGCCGACAGGGCGACCCGCAGGCGGGCACCAGGCGGCTCGTTCATTTGACCGAACACCATCGCGAGGTTCGGGAGCACATTCGCTTCTTTC
>CALFYU010000691.1 GCA_937952455.1 uncultured Planctomycetaceae bacterium | reverse complement strand
TAACATGGCCAACCCGTGCCGGACGACGGGATGGTCGTCGACGATCAAGATCCGCAGACCGTGCAGGGACGAACTGCCGACGGGAACAGGCGGGGCGGCTTCCGCGGGGGTACGAAACTTGGCGGTGAAATGAAACGTCGTTCCCTCATCCAGTCGGCTTTCGACCCAAATCCTCCCGCCCAGCAGTTCGACCAGCCGCGCCGAAATCGCCAGCCCCAAGCCCGTGCCGCCGAACTTGCGGGCCATGGAACTGTCCAATTGCTCAAACGCCTCGAAGATGTGACGCTGTTTCTCCTCGGGAATGCCCTCACCGGTATCGCTGACGGCGACTTGGATTTCGATGCTGCGTTCGCCGCGGGGCTTCGAGTCGACGTGAACGACGACTTCGCCTTCGCCGGTGAATTTGATGGCGTTGCCGACCAAATTCACCAAAATCTGCCGCAAGCGGGATTGGTCGCCGATGATCCGTTCGGGAACGCTGGGAGGTATGTGCGTAACCAATTCCAATCCGCGCTGGTAGGCCCCTACGGCGAGCGCCTTCATCGCCCCGCCGACACAGTCCCGCAAGCCGAATTCCACTTTTTCTATTTCGAGTTTGCCCGCCTCGATCTTGGAAAAGTCCAGAATATCGTTGATGAGTTTTAGTAATGCCTCGGCCGAATCGAGCACGATCGACACGTATTCCCGCTGCTCGCGAGTGAGCGTGGTATCCAACACCAGTTCCGACATGCCGATGATGGCGTTCATCGGCGTGCGGATCTCGTGGCTCATGTTGGCCAGGAAATGGCCTTTGGCACGGTTCGCCGCATCAGCCGCTTCCAGCGCGACTTGCAACTCCGCCTCGGCCTGTTTTTGCTTCGTCATGTCGACGATGAAACTGATCGCCTCCTGCCAATGCTCCGAGAGCGCCGTCACGCCGACCAACACCGGAATCCGCGTGCCGTCCTTGCGGATGTATTCCTTCTCCCAAGGAGCACAGACGTCGTTTTCCTGCAGTTCTGCCAACGCGCGGTTGTCGGCTTCGTAATACTCCGGGGGCGTGATGCGCCTCCAGCGGATTTCACCCGCCTCCAGCTCCTCGCGGGTATAGCCGATCATTTCCAGGAACAGATCGTTGGCTTCCTCGATCCGTTTGTTCATGTCGGTCACGACGATGCCGATGATGTTCGATTCGACCAACCGCCGGAAGCGGTCGTTGCTGTGCCGCAACTCTTCCTGAATTTTGCGGCGTTTGGTGATATCCTCCGCGACTCCTGCGATGCGATACGGGTTGCCCGCTTCGTCTCGGACGGGAAATCCGCGGTCCCGGATCCAGCGCATTTCACCGTCGGGGCGGAGAATGCGATACTGCTCGTCGTAGGCGCCGCTGGCAGCCCGTCGCATGAATGCAGACTCAACGCGCGGGCGGTCCTCTTCGTGAATCGATTCCAGCCATTGTCGCGGGTTTTGATACAACTCATCGGTGGAGAATCCCCAGATGTCGGCATAAGCGGGGCTGACGTAGATCATTTCACTGCCGTCCAGCGACGTGATCCAAAACACCTCGCGGATATTCTCGGCCAGTTGGCGAAAGCGCGCTTCGCTGCGGCGCGCCGCCTCTTCCGCCCGCCGTTTGTCCGACACGTCCCAGAAGACCCCCTGCACGCCCACGATGTGCCCGTCCGCATCGTAGACGGGCGCTTTCAGCACGTGGACATAGATCGACTCGCCGTCCGGTCCGCGATTCTCTTCGACGTCCTCATACATTTCGCCGGTGGAAATCACTTTGGCGTCATCCGCTGTGTATTTGTCCGCCAGTTCTTTGGGAAACAGGTCGTAGTCGGTCTTGCCGATAAAATCCTCCAGCGTGATGCCCATCAGATCGCAATAGCGCTGGTTGCCGAAGACGGTCCGCCCGCTTAAGTCCTTGCAGAAAAAATGGAGCGGCAGACTCTCCACGAGCGACTGATACCGCGCTTCGGTGTGCCTCAGAATGTTCGCGTGTTCGACCTGGTAGGCCGACTCGATAATTGCCAGGTCGATGTCGAGAATCTTACTGAGCGATTCCACGAGCGAGGCGAACTGTGACGCATCGTCGGCGCAACACTCCCCCAGCACGCGGATCAAGGCGACACGCAGCCGCGACAGGCCGCTGTTGGTTTGGAATTGATCCAATCCCAGCGAAACGTGGTGCCGGCCAAACTGAAATCGCCGGCCCACATAGGACAAGTCATACGGCCCGCTGCAAATCTCGCTCAACCAATCTTGCAGTTCGGCCGCGAGTTGATCGATGTCGTTGATCGAAAACTGCGCCGAATCGTCCGGGTCCATGTGCCGCCCCAACCCGGATCGAAAACGATCGACGATCGCCGGAATGTGCTCCGCAAGCGGCTCGCGAAGCCGGCCGAGGCGTTCTTCGTCAGCCGCACTCCAACCCACATCGGCCTGAAGCCTTCGATACTGCTCGAATAGCCGCGAAAGTTCGGGCGACATCGGATTAGTAACCCTCGTCGTGGGCACAGGCCCACAATATTGCCATCGAGAAACTGCAATATTTGAATCACAGCCCGGTGGCCGCTTCTCTGACTGTTGATGGTACACTGACGACGCGCGGCACGCAAAGAGAATTCACGGATGCGGAAAAAATGCATCAACCGGCTATAATGCATGCGTTGCCATGTCGCGTCAACGAAGTGCGTTCGAAATAAGAACGTCAGCAAAGGGGGACTTTCTATCAATGCGGAACCAAGTGCGCGTGGCCGCGGTCGCGGTCGACACCATGCCGGAACAGACCGAGAGCAACCTCGAGAAAATCGACACGTGGACATCCCGCGCAGCGGAACACGGTGCCGACCTCGTCCTGTTTCAGGAGTTGTCGCTAACGGGGTTCATTCCCAACCACCCCGACGGCAACCATGAACAATGGCTCCGCACGGCACTCACCGCCGCCCGCAGCGCTGCACAACCATTAAACGGCCCCGCGGTTGCCCAACTCGCCCAACTCGCGCGCGCGAAGAAAATCCTCATCCCCGCCGGCATGCTCGAAGACGCCGGCAATCTGCTGTACAACACGCAACTACTCGTCGGCTCCGATGGATTGTTGGGGCACTGGCGGAAAATGCACATTCCGATGTTCGAAACGCCGTTTTATAACGGCGGCGGCGTGCCGACCGTGGTCGAGACCCCGCTGGGGCGCATCGGCGCCAACATCTGTTTCGACGCCCTGCTCCCCGAATCGACGCGGCTGCTAGCGGTGCAGAATGTCGAGATCGTCCTATTCCCCTTCGCCGCCGACCCGCCGCCGCGGACAGTCGTGGGTTGGGCCGATTGGGCCGCAACCGCACTCAAAGCCCGCTGTGCAGAAAACGGTGTGTTCGGCGTCGCGTGTAACTACGTCGGCCGCGTCGAATGTGCCGGCGTTCAGCAAAATTTCCCCGGCGGCGGAATGGCGGTTGGACCGCGTGGAGAAATCCTGGCCGACTGGCCGGCAAGAACCGACGAACCGGGGATGCTGATTGTGGATCTCTCTGCTGACGACCTGCGTGCGGCGCGGGGGGAGCCGGAGTATCTGTTTCGTTTCCGCCGTCCGGAATTGTATGGGAGGTTGACATACGCGCCGGCTGGGCGGGGGGCAGGGGGAGGGTAGGGGATGGGTGTGGATATGGTTTGAGGGATTGTCAGTCAGTTAA
>CALFYU010000690.1 GCA_937952455.1 uncultured Planctomycetaceae bacterium | reverse complement strand
CCGGGCAGTCGTAGAGATGAGGAAATAAGGCCGCGACCGGTCGGCGAGCGATCGACCGATGCGACCTTGGGGATTACCCGCAAAAATGCGGGTAATCGTCGGGCGAGCACGCCGATTTTCGTCTACGTTCTCCGTCCCACTCTGCGGTAGGCGGGTTGATGGTTGCCAACTAGGACGGTTTCTTTTTATGACGTAATTAACGACGCGATTCGCTCACAATAATCACGACTTTTTTGAAAAAAGATGGAAGTTTTTCCAAATCGGGGGCATATTCGCTAACGTGCGGTCAAAAATAGCCCCGGCGGACCGGTCTGCCCGTCAACACGAACCAGCGATTGATCGGGTCTGGAATTCGTGCAGAGATTGCCTAGAATGAAATGTGACCTTTCGCAAATCTTGTCGGTTTCCAATTGAGTTGCCACGCGATGAGATGTGTTCGACTGCTCTGCCTGTCCGCCCTGCCGGTCCTTGTCGCGACTGCGACGGTCCGCGCGCAGCCTGCCGAACCGGCACTGGCCAATCCCCGCTATCCGTCCACGCCCCGGCAGGTCGAAACGAGCGGTCTGGAATATGTCACCCCCACCACCCAGCGGGCTATCGACCGCGGACTCCGGTTTTTGGCGGCCAACCAATTCGATGACGGGTCCTTCGGTACTGGACAGAGATTTCAACACAATGTGGCCGTATCGGCGTTGTCCGGACTGGCCTTTCTATCCGCCGGACATATGCCCGGCCGCGGTCCGTACGGAGAGGTCGTGGACAAAGCCGTCCAGTATCTTTTGCAAAACACCGATGCCTCCGGTTTTATTCACGTGGAAGCAGGCGCGTCGCACGGGCCGATGTATGGCCATGGATTTGCGACGCTGTTCCTCGCGGAAGTGTACGGCACGACGCCCCGTAAGGAGGTTCGCGAAAAGCTATCGCTGGCCGTGAAATTGATCATCAATTCGCAGAATTCCGAAGGGGGCTGGCGGTACTATCCCCACAGCCGCGACGCCGACATTTCGGTCACGGTCTGCCAGATCATGGCGCTCCGCGCGGCCCGCAACGCCGGTTTGTTCGTACCCAAAGACACAGTCGACCGCTGTATGCGCTACGTCAAGGCCTCGCAAAACGCCGACGGCGGGTTTCGCTACCAATTGGATCAAAATGACAGCCTGTTCCCCCGTTCGGCGGCCGCCATCGTGGCGCTGTATAGCGGCGGGGAATACGAAGGGGCCGAAATCGACCGTGGGCTACGATATCTCTTCCGCTACCTCCCTCGCCCGGGACGGATGCGCGGAATTGAATACTACTTCTACGGACACTACTACGCCGTACAGGCGATGTGGCATTCCGGAGGGGACTATTGGAAGCAATGGTACCCCGCCATCCGCGACGACCTGTTGATCCGCCAATCGGCCGACGGAGGATGGGACAACAACATGCAATGCCCTGAATACGGAACCGCCATGGCCCTGCTCGTGCTGCAAATGCCGAACAACTACCTGCCGATCTTCCAACGCTGAGTTATTTCAAAAGTGCCGGCCGTCCATGTGTTTCTTCCGCAAATCGACTCAGCCTACACGCACGCGTGCTGAAATCATCCCGTCGCGAGTCGGCGCTGGGAAATCCGTCGCTCATACGCTGCCCTGGGCGCTGCTCACGTTGTGGGTGCTGGGCGCGAGCGCAAGCTGTGGATACGGGGCGGATGAAGCTGTTTCTGTAGAATCGGTAGGGGGAAAAACGCATACCGGCGCGCTGGCGGAGTTAACCGCCGATCAGTTGGTGATTCGGGGCGCAATGGGGGGGACAATTCCCATGGCCGACGTCGTCCGCATCGATTGGCCCGGGCGGCGCGTCGCCAGTTTGTGCGGGCAGAATCTCGTATTGCTGGCCAACGGCGACCGGATCGTGGCCGATCCCGTGCAGACCGCCAACGACATCCTGCGGGCCAAGTGGAGGGACTTTGCCGGACTGCCGCTGTTGTCCATTCCGCTGGAGATGGTCCAAGGGATCGCCTGGAAACTTTCGCAGGACCGCACGTTGCGCTCGCGAGTCATCACCCGCTTGCTGGATCATGCTGCTAAGACCGACCTGTTGACGCTAAAAAACGGCAATTCCGTTTCCGGACAGTTCGTCGAATTCGACACGGACGCGCTGCAAATCGACACGGCGGCCGGGCCGCTGAAGATCAATCATGATTCGCTGAGCAGTCTGGCGTTCAATCCGGAATTGATTGCCTTTCCCGAACTGGAGGGCATGCGGGTGATCACCACGCTGATCGACGGCAGCCGTTTCACCGCCACGCAGTTTCAATTCAAGCCGGACTCCGGGATTGAGTTCACAACTGCCTTTGGCGGACAAGTCACCGTCGCCGTGGATCGCGTCGCATCGATGCAAGTCGGCGGCGGACGAGCCATCTATCTGTCGGATCTCAAACCCCACCGTTACACGTTCACTCCCTACCTGTCTCTGCACTGGCCGCTGCGCGCTGATCGCGACGTAACCGGTGAATCGCTGCGACTGGGAGGCCGTGAGTTTGCCAAAGGATTGGGAACGCATAGCCAGGCGGAAATCGCTTACGACCTCGACGGTCAATACGGCCACTTTCAAGCCCTGGTCGGAATCGACGACGATGCGGGGCCGCAGGCCCATGCCATTGCCGAGGTGTTTATCGACGGCGAATTGGTCTGGACCAGCGAGCCGTTGATGTCTGGCCATCCGCCGCAACGCATCGCCTCGCTCGACGTGACCGGCGCGCACACTCTGACCTTACGCGTGCAATTTGGCGATTGGGGCGACGTGCAGGACCACGTCAATTGGTGCGACGCCCTACTGGTCCGCCGTCCATGAGTTTTGGAACAAGCGTGCCTCCCGCTCAGGAGGACGGCAGTGGCACACGAACCTAGCGAAACCCGCTAAACCGCGTCGGTCATTCGGCGGCCGCGTGTTCCCCTTCGCTCAGACGGGCCAACACGACGTCGGTCATCAAGGGATGCAGCCCCAACGGCGGACAGAGCAGAAATTGCGTTTGCGGGAATTCCGCGGCGAGGTTGCGGCGGTGTTCTTCAAGATCCTCGACGACATGCATGCCGGCGGACAGGAAATAGGGCATCATCAGCACTTTGTGCGCCCCGGCCTCGACACAGCGGCGGCCTCCTTGTGGAATCGTCGGTTCGGCGAGCTCCAGATAACTCACCTCGACGATTTCATATCGTCCCGCGCCGCGGATGAGGTCCGCCAACTGGACGAGATCGTCATTGGCCGCCCTTCGGCGACTGCCATGTGCAATTAACAGTACAGCGACCGACATGACTCATCCCATCTTAGACTGCTTGACGCGGCGACGGAACGTTTGGAGAATCAAAACCCGGCCTTGATCCGCCGCGTTTCCGAACAGTCGCACAACTATGCATTGATTATCGAGGGCGCGGACTCGTTTCACAAGTTTGACCAACGGCCAAATCGATTCTCGGCACATATTCATCTTCGGGGAAGGAACCAACCGCGTGTCGTCGTTACCCAGCCAAATTGGCCCCTATGCGATCACTCAAAAAATCGGCGCCGGCGGAATGGGCACCGTGTTCCTCGCACATCACATCGACACGCACCAAGTTGCCGCCGTCAAAGTACTTCCCGCATCGATGGCCCGCGAGGCCGGGTTTGTGGCGCGGTTCGAACGTGAGATCGAGTCGCTCAAGCGGTTGACAAATCCGCACATTATCCAACTCTACGAAAGCGGGACCGACAACGAGACCTATTACTATGCGATGGAATATGTCGACGGAGAAACGCTTGCCGATCTGCTCAAGCGCGAAAAACGGCTCCCCTGGCGGCGGGTGATCGATATCGGCGTGCAGGTCTGTTCCGCACTCAAATCCGCGCACGACGCCGGCATTATTCACCGGGACCTGAAGCCCTCGAACTTGCTGCTCAACGATGATGGTTTCGTGAAACTGACCGACTTCGGCATCGCTCAGATGTTCGCCAGCAGCAAATTGACCGCCACCGGCGGGATCGTGGGGACGGCGGAGTTCATGTCGCCCGAACAGGCCGACGGACGGCGAGCCAGCAAGCAGAGCGACTTGTATTCGCTGGGAGCGGTGTTGTATGCCCTGGTCACGGGCCGCCCGCCTTTCACCGGGAACACGTCGTCGGAGGTGATCCACAAGCACAAATACGGCCAATTCGAACGCCCCTCGCTGCTCGTCCCCGAAATTCCCAGTTGGTTGGAAGTCATCATTTGCCAGTTGCTGGAAAAGGAACCGGACAAGCGGTTCCCCGACGCATACGTGCTCTCCCGCCAGTTGGAACAGGTAAAAAAGCGGGTCGAACTCTCCATGCGGGACACGATCACGAGCATGCCCTCGAAAGGGGATGTCGGTCCCACCGTGGCCCTCCCGGCCGAGCCGGATTTCGGCGGCGCGACGATGATGAAGGATCTCGTCGGCCAGGAATTGGAACGGTTGCACGGTGATCATCCGATTGCGGCTTTTTTTAACCGGACACCGGTGTTGATTCTGTTGCTGATTCTTGTTGTTGCCGGCGGTTTCTATTGGTTTCGCGACCACGAGCCGCCGCCCGAGGAACAATTTGAAGCGGCTCGCACCGTTTTAGAGGGCCCGGAGAGCGACAAATGGCTGGCCGCCGGAAACGACATGCGGGCTTTGGCCGACGCAGACCCCGACACCTGGCGCGAGGAGGCGGCGCCCTATCTGGCCAAGGTGGAATTGTATCGCCTTAAAAATACGCTGGGACGCAAGGCGCGCAAGACGCAGCGGCGAGGACCCAACTCGGAACCGGAGAGATTGCTGCTGTTGGCGCAGAATTATCGCGAACAAGGCGATTTGGCGGCCGCATCGAAAGTGCTGACATCGCTGACGACGCTGCTTGGCGACAATGCCCAATACACTGAGATCAACCAAGTGGCCAAACAGTTGTTGGCCGATATTTCCGCCGAGCGGGCCGAGATGGAAAACACTGAGTCCATGGTCTCGCACGCATTGGATCGCGCTGATCGACTCAGAGAGCAAGGCGACCTCGACGGGGCCCGCCAAATCTGGTCCAGCGTAATCGAACTCTATGACAACGACGATGCACTGAAGACATACACGGACCGCGCCCGCGCCGGCCTCAACGCGGACGCATCCCAGGCACACTGACTGTCCACGCCCCCCGCTCGCGCCGACGCCGGCCAACTTCCCCGCCCACTCTGGAGAGACTGAGCACCATGCCGCAGGATTTGGATCTGAAATCGTTCATTCGCAATATCCCGGATTTTCCCAAGCCGGGGATCATGTTTCGCGATATCACGCCGCTGTTGGCCTCGCCGGAGGCCTTTGGAGAGGCGATACGCCGGTTCGCCGACCATTTTCGCGATACACAACCGAGCGCCATCCTGGCTGCCGAGGCACGCGGCTTCATCTTCGCCGCCCCGCTGGCACTGGAACTCGGGGCGAGTTTCGTCCCCATCCGCAAACCGGGCAAGCTCCCTTTCGATACGCACGCATTTCACTACGAGCTCGAGTACGGCAGCGATTCGCTGGAACTGCATACCGACGCCGTCGGCGCCGGCGACCGCGTGTTGCTGGTCGACGACTTGTTAGCCACCGGCGGCACGATGCAGGCCTGCGCCGCCTTGACCCAACGGTGCGGGGCGGAGATCGCCGGGTTCGCGTTCCTAATCGAATTGGACTTCTTAGACGGCCGGAAGAACCTGCATCCCCACAACGTACTCAGCTTGATTCACTATGACGGCGAAGACTGACAACTTTTCATCAGAAGTGAGGCAATCCATGTCTGCGTCCGCTGCGGCGGTTGAGCAATGTCAGGTCATCATGGCCCACGCGTGGATGGTGCGGACATTCATCAAACACAGCGAAGAAGTCGAGGATTTTCCGGAGCTAATGGGAATTGTGCGGGCGGTCTTCGATACGGCCCGCGCCTTGGAAACCCGTACTGACGATCCCGACGCGTATTTGAAGATGCTCCGCAAGAAAATCAGCAAATTGCGCAAAGCCGCCGCGCAATTCAGCATCGACGCCCCCCTGGCGTCGGGACATACGAACTTCCAACAAGCGGTCGTCTCAATGAACGCCTGTGTCGCGTCGCTGGAAGAAGTACTCGCTGAATCGGGACGCTAGTGCCTTGTCAGGCTTTGTTTTTGGGGTCGCTATCGCCCGTCCGCACGCTCGTTGGCGTGCTCGCCGAAGGTCGGGAACCCCAAATCTCGACGTTGACGAAACACTAGTCACTTACGTCTGCATGAAGGGTGCTACTGGCGGCTTGCCCGCCAGTGCAAACGACACGACGGGAAAAGCACTTCTCGACAAGCCAGCACTGGCACTGGGCGTCTCGGATGCATTGACGACTACTTGCCCGTCGGTTTCTCATCCACCGGTTGCGGCGGGTCGCTTTGCAGATAAGCCACCATATCCCGCACCTCCTGCGCCGTGAAATCGTCCAACAGTTTTTCGGGCATCAGCGACACCTCCTGCTGCACCATTTCGTCAATCTCATCACGGGCGATGACCGTCCGCTGGTCCTTGGCATCGACGAG
>CALFYU010000689.1 GCA_937952455.1 uncultured Planctomycetaceae bacterium | reverse complement strand
CCACCCCGATAATTCCCGCCAGCAACATCAGCACCGCCAAAAACTTGGCCAGCCCGCGTCCCTTGAGCTTCGAAACTTGGCTTCCCATCCACTGCCAGACCGGCAGCAGGAATACTCGCTGGTACCGTTGCGAGTTGTACAGCGCTGTTTCGCTGTGCCGCACGACAATCTCGGCCAGCTCCCGCAATTGCGGCTCGGGCTGATTGTCTTCGATCTGTTCGACGACCAGCGCACCAAAATAACGGCTCTCCGCTTCCGGATCGGTCGGTGTCTCCTTCAGCGGCATCACAAAGACCGCCTTGGAACTCCCTTCGTCCACATAGTCCCGCAATGCCTCTTCAATCCGCGGCGGCAGATCTTCGGTCGAACCGGTATAAGTTAACGGTTCGCCGGCGAAAACGACTGAATCGACCAGCGTCGCCATCAATTGCGTGAGATTCGCCCGGCGGTCGACAACATCCTGCCCGCTAATCGCCTCAATCCGCATCTTGCGGCCGTGCCGCAGCGCCACGCTCACGCGATCGCAACCGATCAGCCGCCGTCCGTCGTTGGCAACCGTATAGGCCACCGAACTCGTTTTCAAAGACGTGTGCACCTGCCGCGTAAACGACTCCAATCGCGACCACAAGTGCTGCCGGTCGACGAGACCCCGCAGCCGGCGGTTCTTCAGAAAACTCGCCCCCAACTCGCAGACCTGATTGAGAAACCGCTCATATCCCTGCTGCACAACCGGCGCCGCCGACGCGTTGTGAAAGACTTCGACCAATCCCTCCGGCGTGCCGTCGACCGACAACGGGCTAGCGACGATCAAAAAGTCGGTCGGATTGCCCGGACTATTGGGATCGGTGCCCCCGCTTTTTGCCGGAACAGCAGCGCCGCGATTGTTGGTAAGGATTTGCCCCAACAAGCGGCCGTGCGTCTGCTGCCCCCCCTCGCCGAGCTTGTCAAATCCAACGTCTTGCAGATTGATCTGATAGACCAGTTCCAATACGCCTGCATCGTTGCGCAGCCAAACTGCCCCGGCCGGCGCAGCCAATGCCGCCAGAATTCGCCCCAGGTAATTCGGGAAAAACTCCTCGTCCGAGACGTCCGTTTCGGAAAGCCGCGCAATCTCGCTCACCAAACGGCGGATCTGCTGTTTGGTCTTCTCAATTTGGCTGGCGCCGGCGGTTTCGGTCGTAGACATGCCATTCCCCGTGGCATCGCCACGTTCATTATGTCATCAGGCCATCGGAGTTCCTCTCACGCCGTCCCTTCGCCGGGACGGCGTGTCGTGAGCGCCATAGCGACTTAAATCTCTCAAATTTCCGCCCGTCGCCAGGCGGCCCATCGTCGTTCGCTGTATTCTGGCAGATGGATCGCCATCCGTCCAACGGGAATCGCACATGCGTCGGGAAAAGAACGAAATGCACGATCGCCCGTAACGATCGGCCCACACCGCCCGAATCGGTTGGCGCGAATGTCACGGCCGTACTCCCAAACACAGCAACGCGTGAATGCCCCCGCATGACGTGATCGCGCTGGCCATTCGATTCCGGCGTGTTGACGAACGTTCCTCATATTCCTCACGGCCGCAGCGGTATGCAACGGCTGTTGACGGGTCGATCGGGCGTTTTGTTAGAATGCGCGCCGGGCGGCAGCGCGGCTGTCTCAATCTGTGTTTCATTAGCGAGCGTGAATCATGTCGCAGTTCAAAGTGTTGTTGACCGACCGGCCTTGGTCGAATTGGGAGATCGAAGCGAGAATCCTTGCGGGCGCCGATGCGGAGATTATTGCGGCTCCCGACGGTGACGAGGGGACCTTAGTCGAGTTGGCACGCGACTGCGACGCCATCGGGACTTGTTGGGCACAGGTCACCGACAAGGTGATTGATGCGGTGCCCGATTGCCGAGGGGTTGCCCGGTTTGGAATCGGATTGGACAACATCGCCGTCGACACGGCGACCCGGCAGGGCATTCCCGTCACCTATATTCCGGATTACTGCGTCGCCGAGGTGGCCGACCATGCGCTGGCGCTATTATTAGCGTGCGCACGGAACGTGGCGTTTTTTTATGCGCGGACCAAAGCCGGCGAATATGACCTCCGCGCCGCCCCGGCCATGCAGCGGCTCAGCGGATGCGTGCTCGGACTGGTCGGTTTGGGGCGCATCGGTGCCGAGGTGGCGAAACGGGCGCGGGCGTTCGGCCTGGAGACGATCGCGCACACGCCGTCGGGCGATCCGCGCGATTCCGGATGTCAGTTGGTTTCCTTCGAGGAATTGCTGGAGCGGAGTGATTTTGTTTCTTTGCATTGCCCGCTCACGGCCGAGTCGCGCGGGATGTTCGCATTGCCACAGTTCGAACGGATGAAGCGGTCGGCCTATTTGATCAACACGTCGCGGGGCGGGGTGATCGTCACCAACGACTTGTGGACGGCGCTTCAGCGGAAAGAGATTGCCGGCGCGGCGCTGGACGTGTTCGATCCCGAGCCACCCGATTTATCACAACCGTTATATCGGGACGAACGGGTGATCGTCACGCCGCACGCAGCGTTTGTTTCGCAACAGTCGCTGGACGAATGGCGGCAGGGCGTCGCGCGTAAAATCG
>CALFYU010000688.1 GCA_937952455.1 uncultured Planctomycetaceae bacterium | reverse complement strand
CGGACACCTGGGGTTCGTTTGGCGGAACGGAGATGCAGTTGAGCGAGTTGATCCTGGTGAACAACGTCAATCAGTATTCGCCTGAAGTCTCGGTGAAGAACTCCGCCGTCACTTATGGTGCATACCGTGTGATCAAGATGCGGATCAAAGAAGTCCGCTATTACGACGCGTTCAATAACCTGATTGCGACGGACTCGTCTTCAAAGGTCGTCCACGAGCGTTCGACCAACAATTAAGCAGGGCAGTTGGAACCAATTCCTTTCCCACCCTGCGGAGCGCGCCGGTCCGCAGGCATACGGGACGACTGGTTTCCTTTCCAAAAACGGGATCGAGACATGCGAATTCAAAAACGTCCGGCGCAAGCCGTAAGCTCCACGCGGCTGCGTCGAGGAAACATTTTGGTGCTGGCCGCATTCTTTTTGGTGGCCATGATGGGCTTTACCGCGTTTGTGGTCGACGTGGGGTATATCACGCTGACCGAAGCGCAATTGCAAAACGCCGCTGATTCCGGCGCCTTGGGAGCCGCGCTCGAGCTGCCCGACGGAATCGGGAATGGCGCCACAAAGACCACCAGCGAAGTCGATACGGCGGCGCGGACGGTTGCTGTGGACATGGCGGCCTCGCATGCCGGTGGCAGTCTGGAAGCGATCTCCGCCGATTCGGCCGACGACGTGCGGATGGGCCACGTGGAATGGAATGAGGAGTCCGGTTCGTGGGTCAAGACCTGGGGCGCCACTCCTTACAATCTGGTCGAAGTGAAACTCCATCGCGACGGGGCCAACGCCGACGGGCCATTGGACCTGTTTTTCGCCCCAGTGATCGGCCACAACAATGCCAACGTCAACGTGCTTGCCGCCGCGGCCATGATGAATGGCAACGGGTTCCGCATGGAGCCGGGCAGCACGGAAACCAACGGCTTGCTGCCGATCGCCGTCGATTGGGACACCTGGTACGACTTCACACATGCGACCGAACCAGGCGGGCTTTTCACGGACGACTACTATTATCACGAAGACTCGGGAGCCGTCTCGGCGGGTTCTGACGGAATCCTGGAAATGAATATGTACCCCAACGGCACGTATGAATTGCCGCCGGGGAACCGGGGTACGGTCGACCTGGGAAGTCCCAACAACAGTACGAGTGATATTTCCCGGCAGATTCTCTACGGACTGAACGCCTTTGACTTTTCCTTCTTCCCGAACGGAGAGATCAAAGCCAGCTGGGAAAATCCGCTGATTGTCAACGGCGACACAGGGCTGAGTGCGGGCATCAAGGACGAATTGGCGGCCATTATCGGGAAGCCGCGGGCCATTCCCATTTTCTCGGAAGTGGGGGGCGGAAACGGCAACAACGCTGATTACACCGTCGTCAAGTTCGTGGGGATTCGGATCGTCAACGTCAAATTGACCGGAAACCCGAACCAGAAACGCGTCATGATTCAGGCCTGTCCTTACACCGATCGCACGGTGACCCGGACCTACACGACGTTTGATAGCGAAGCCATTTTGGCGCCGCCGTTTCTGATTGAGTAATCCTGTTTCGATAACCACTAAGTACGTCTGTCGCTAGAAACGAAGCTCCCAACGAGATTCCCCGCGACATTTGGAGAAGTGCAATGTTTAAGATGATGCGAGTTCGCCGAGAATCCCGCCAACGACGCGGCGTGGCCGCCGTCGAGATGGCGTTTGTTTTTCCGATCTTCATGCTGCTCGTGCTGGGGATCATTGAATTCGGCCGCTACTTGATGGTCGGTCAACTGGTCACGAATGCGGCGCGGGAAGGTTCGCGGCTGGCCATTCGGGGTACGGTGACTGAAGAGGAAGTTAAGCAGAGCGTGCTGGATTTCGTGACCAGCGCCGTCGGCGTGGATGCGGGCCAAGTGTCGGTGGAGGTTTCAACCGAAAGCGGCGCCACGATTCAGGCAGCGGAGTCGAAGGATCCCATCACGGTCAACGTGGGGATTCGATTTGTCGACGTCACCTACTTGCCATTTCTGGGAGAGGGTGGAGGCGGGGCGGATGATCCCTTCACCGGTCTCCGCGCCCAGCACGACGCCGACAAGTGGATCACCGGCGTGAGCGTGATGCGCAAGGAATAAAGCGCAGCACACGTTCCCGCTGAGCAATCGCTGCGCCGAGTCCCCCGCGCGTGCACCAAATCGCGGCAAGGGTGCGTGGCTTTCGGACAGCATGCTGCTTTTGAGCAAACATGTGATGCGGCCCGCGTGTCGCGTCCTCTCAACGAACCCGGTCATCTGGACCGGGTTCTTTCCGTTTGGCGTCCTGGGACACAAAATCCGCACGGCCGCTTTGACTGCCCCGAGATCGTAACAGAGATTTGAATTGGCAATGAAACGTCTCGTTGCCGCCGCGCGTGTTCGCGACGCCGGACGGCGAGACGTTTTGCAAGATCCAGTATTCCCCCACCTCTCGATGAGGATCTGGATCGGGTCAAGCTCAACAATCTGTTTTCTAAAAAGGGGTGATTGCGATGATCCGCTCAATAAGCGCAATCGGCGGTCGGTGGCCAGGGAGGGGTGAATTCTGCGGATGCAGAGGTCCCGCGACGTTTTTCTCCGCAGGCGCTCGCTCAGTCTTCGGCTCATGGCCGGCTCAGGTTCGATCCAATCGAACGTTTGGCTCGGATAAATCAGATGGAGGTCGCCGCGGCACCGCGGCTGTCGAATTTGCGGTTTGTTTGCCCGTGATCGCGCTGTTGTTCATGGGTTCAATCGAGGTCGCCAGCATGATTTTCTTGAAGGAATCATTGACGGTGGCCAGCTACGAAGGAGCCCGCATGGCGGCCAAGTATGATTCGGAATCGGAAGACGTCATCGCCAAAACCGAATCGATGTTGTCCATCAAGGACGTAACCAATGCCACGATCACGCTTTCCCCCTCGGACGTCGGCAGTGCACAGCGCGGTGACCTGATTACGATAACGGTCTCCGCTCCCTGCAACGCCAACGCCCTCGTGCCCCTGAAATTCTTCGACAATCAACTGATCACGGCTGAATCAACAATGGTACGCGAATAGGGGCCGAAGCTGCCTCGCGCGTCTCGTAAGGGGGAAAGTCACTATGATTATTCTTAGACGAACGGTCACAACTGAAAATCCATCGTCAAAACGCCGCGGCGCTATGGCGGTCCTTGTGGGGGCCATGATGGTCCTCTTCGTGGCTGCCGTCGCATGCTCGGCGGATGTTGCTTGCATGCAGTAGTGTCTCAATGAATTGCAAGAGGCCACCGAGTAGGCTGAGCGGGCCGCCGGTGAATCACTGACCCGCAACCAGGATTTGGATGCGGCGCGGCAAGCGGCACGGGATCTGGCCGCCGTTAATCTGGTCGCGTCTGCACCGCTGTTGCTGGATGACGCCGATATCATTCCCGGCAATTCGGCCTATCAAGAAGACGGACGTTGGGCGTTCACTCCCGATGGAGAGCCGATCAACAGTATCCGCGTCATCGGACGACGGACCCGGATTGCCCCCTCGGGAAGTATCGGTTTGCACTTTGCAAAGATCTTTGACCAAGACGACTTTGAGGTGACCCGCACCTCGACCGTCGTTCGTTTGGACCGCGACATCTGCATCGTCGTCGACCGTTCCGGGTCGATGAAGTGGGACGTCGAAGGGGAAACGGCCTGGACCAGCGGCAACATGTACCGCTTTGAATTACCTCCGCAGCCCGATAGCCGCTGGGTGGCATTGTCCGTGGCCACCAAGGCATTCACGGAGGCGCTGGGCCAGACGCCGCAGGTCGAGTGGGTCGGCCTGGTCTCCTACGCCAGCGACTACACGAATTTCGGCGTGCAGAATCACAAAGTCGACATCGATCAAAACCTGACTGAAAATCATGCTTTGATCGATGCAGCGATGGACGAAATCACGGAGCGAATCTTCAACGGTGCGACGAATATCGAGGCCGGAATCAACACCGGCAAAAACGTGTTGATCGATCCGAACAGCTCCCGGCCGTTTGCCGTGAAGACGATGATTTTGATGTCTGACGGCCACCCGACGGACGGAGGCAGTCCGCTTACGGCCGCGTTGAACGCGGCGAATCACAATATCACGATTCATACGATCTCGTTCGGCGAAGCGGATCTCAACTTGATGGCACAAATTGCCGAAGCGGGGGGTGGCCATCACTTCCACGCGTTGGATGCCGAATCCTTGAAGGACGTCTTCGAACAGATCGCTCTCACGATCCCGGTCACGTTCACAGAGTGATATTTCAACGACCGGAACACGCTACACACCGGAGTGCCATGTCATGCGAAAGATCAGACGACACCAAACGAGACGCAACGAACGGCGCGGTGCACTGACGGTCGAATTTGCACTCGTCGTTCCGCTGTTATTCTTTTTCTTTTTCGCTCAATTCGAGTTTTCACGCGCCAACATGATTCGGAACGTGATCAAGACCGCCTGTTATGAGGGAGCGCGTGCCGGGGTGGTACCCGGCGCGACGTCGGATCACATCCGTGAGACAGCGCAAAACATTCTCAATATCGCCGGCGT
>CALFYU010000687.1 GCA_937952455.1 uncultured Planctomycetaceae bacterium | reverse complement strand
TCGGCGTCGCCGACTCGTGACAGGCTGCGATCGGGATGCACAAAGCTGACGACGTTGTTGCCGGCAATCGTACGAAGTTTCTGCATCTCGTCATCGGTCAGCACATCGGTGTCCAACAAGTGCCACAGAAAATTCACCAGTTCGACGTGATAGACCGGCGAATGTTCCTTGTGGATTCCTTCGGACGTGAAGTGTCGGCGGAAGAGCTTCTTCAGATTGCCGTGCGCGAATTTCTGTCCGGCGGCAGCGCCGGCCAACTCCGGAACGGCTCGCGTGAGTGCAAGTAGACCGGCGAGTTGCGCCAAGCCGTGATTGCTGTGCCAGGCGATTTGCGAAGCATCGGTCAGATAGCAGATGTGGAGATGCGCGGCTGACAATAAGGCAAGGAGCTCACTGTCGGAAACGGTGACGGCGGGATCGCCCAACGCGGCGTCCAGGATTTTGGCCAACATGGCGGCGCGGCGGCCGGCCGCCATGTCGTACCAGGCGAAGGCGTGATTTTGTTCGTTGTTGACGTGTTGCTGCGCCCAATCGGCGGCGACGCGCACGGGAAATCTTAAGTAGGCGGGATCACCTTGTTTTTCATGCAACAACAAATGGGCATCCAGGAAATGCCAAGCGTTGAGCTGAAACCGCCATCCGCGGTCGTGGAATGGATCGGCCTGCCAATCCAGCGGAAACGTGAGCGGATGCGGCGGATCGTCCTTAAAGTGGAAACCCTGTCTGGCGGTGGCGGCTGCGATTTTGTCGAGGTTTTCTATTGTTTCCTCAAGCGTTTCTTGCGGAAAGACCTGCAGGAATCGTTGTCGCGGTCGTTGCCGGTGAATTACACGCAGCTGATTGAGGGCGGATGCGACACGGTTCTCGTCGGCGGCGCGCAGAATCGGTTTCAGGTCGGCTTGCTGTGCGTCGAGGACGTGCCGCAGCAGAGCGGCGTCGGCGTGGTCGGCCGGAGCGGTTTGTCGAATCTGCCGGCGGCGGGCCAGTTCCTGCGCGACGCACGTCGGCGGTTGCTGCGCGTCCGCGGGCGTTTCGCCTCCCCAACTGCGTAGCGGTGTCGCCGGACAGACCGCGATCAATAGGGCAATTCCCAGCAGTCGCGCGCGTCCGCGCTTCATAGTGCGCAGAATGTGGAAGCGGATATCCAATTTCTATGTCTGTTTGGGTGGGTGTTTGGCAGCGATTTTGCTGCCGCGGAGGAAATGTGCGGCGTGCCGCAAAATGCGATATGTCTTGCCGGCGGCCCGATAGAAGGGGGAGTTCAGCATGTCGAGAACGTCTTGAGCGGTCGTCTCCTCGGCGGGGCGGGAGATCGGCAACCGTGCGGCCGTTGCCTTGAGAAAAGCTTCTCGGCGTTTGATTTCGGCGGCCAAGGTCGAAGCGCGGGAGACCCTCGGCGGGCGTTTCTTCAAGACGACGTCGAAAAACTCCGTGGTCAGGTCGAACTTGGGATACCGCGACAGCACATCGATGAAGCGATCATAGATATCCTGATACAGCGGGCGTTGCGTGAGCCATTCTCGCTCGACGTTGAAGTTCAACAACTCGAAGTAATGCAGATATTGCGCGTAGGTCAACGTATTGACCCATGCCGGTCCGAGCGGCTCAAGCCCCAAGTGCTCGTAGAATTCGTAGAAGACTGATTCGTCGAACAGTAGATGCGACCAGGGGAAAAAGACTTCACGGTAGCGGTGCGAGGCGGTTGCACCGCGGTGCAGGTTGGCCCGCAGGTAGAAGACGCCCTCGTCGGTCAGCAGGTCGCGGCAGGTCTGCAAGAGAGAATACGGATGCTGCACATGTTCCCAGACGACCAGTGAAATGATGCGGTCGAATGACTGCAGGTGAAAATCGTGGCCGGCCGAAATGTCGGCGTGGACATACTGGAGATTCTTGCAGTCGAGATGTTGCCAGGCGCGGCGCGGCTCGATGTCGACCCCGACGACGTCACATCCGTATTCGACCGCTAACACCCGCGAAAGGTGCCCGTGTCCGCAGCCGACTTCCAGGACGCGTTGTCCCCGCATGCCGATCCGTTTGTCGAGTTTTTCCGCCCAACGCCGGGCACTGTCCAATTGAGAGGAATCGGCCTTTTGGCGCGGGGCCGGAATGATCGGTTTGTCCTTGTATTCCTCATTGAGCTGCAGGAACAGTTCCAAGTTGAACTGCCGGATACCCGGTTGGGGATTGAAATTCCGCCCGATCGTCAGTTGTTCGGTTGCGACCGTCATGAACGCGATTCCCTTTAATTGTGTCTTTCAGCTCAGCGAGATATCGCGTCGCACGGAATGCGGCGGCGCAATTGCGATGTGGGTCGCCGGTGGAGGAGTCGAATTTTTGACGTGAAGTCGTCGATGGGCGAAGATTTCGTGCAAAAATTGGCGGCGGAGTATGCCAGCGAGGCCGTTTTGAGTCAATCCCACCTAGTTTTTATACGGTGGTTTGCGACCGAAATCGTCATTTCAAATCTGGCCTTGCCTTGATCGTAGAACCCGTATAAATTCCCCGCCGCCTTATCTTGGATCGACGACCGATTCAACGATCAGGAGGCGTTGCCGTCCGCGATGGTGTTGCAATTGCGATTCGTCGAGACGGGCTGGTGAGCGCCACGCCAACCAAAATTTCATCGTGCAAATGAACCGGGTCCTGACGGGGAAGGGATCCGACCATTGCTCATCCTGGGGACGCGCCCCGAAGCGATCAAGATGAGCCCCGTGATCATGGAGTGTCGCAATCGCCCCCGCGAAATCGACGCCATCGTCTGTTCCACCGGGCAGCATCGCGAAATGCTGCGTCAAGTGGCCGACTACTTCGAAATCAAAATCGACCTCGACCTGGGCTTGATGCGTCCCAATCAAACGCTGGGCGGATTGACCGCACGCTGTTTGACAGGTCTGGAAGAAGCCATTGGGCAATATGCGCCCGATTGTGTCGTCGCGCAAGGGGATACGACAACGGTGATGGCCGCCTCATTGGCGGCGTTTTATCACCGCATTCCGTTCGTGCACGTTGAAGCCGGACTGCGGACCGGCAACCTACAGGCCCCTTGGCCGGAAGAGATGAATCGCCGCGTTGCGGGAATCGTGGCCGACTTGCATTGTGCCCCGACACAACGCGCGGCGGACGCGCTCCTCAAAGAAGGAACCCGTCCGGAGACGGTACACGTCAGCGGGAACACTGTGATCGACGCGCTGTTGTGGACGGTGGCCCGCGAGCGGCACAACTCGACGCAATGGGACGAAAAATATGCCTTTCTACAAGATCGGCGGATGGTGTTGATCACCGGCCACCGGCGGGAAAACTTCGGCGGGGGATTTGAAAACATCTGCCAGGCGATCTCGACCTTGGCCTCGCGGTTTCCTGAAACGGACTTCGTGTATCCCGTGCACCTGAATCCCAACGTCCAGGCTCCGGTGAACAGCATACTGGGCGGACTGTCCAATGTGCATCTTGTGCCGCCGGCTCCCTATCCGGAATTCGTGTGGCTGATGGATCGCTCATCGGTCATCCTGACCGATTCCGGCGGTGTGCAGGAAGAAGCCCCTTCGTTGCGCAAACCGGTGTTGGTCATGCGTGATACGACCGAGCGTCCCGAAGCGGTCGAAAGCGGCGCCGTGGAGTTGGTGGGTACGTCGATCGACGCGATCATTGGCGGCGTCTCGACGCTGCTGTCCGATGCCGGTGAGTATGCCAAGCGGCAGATCGACGTCAATCCCTACGGAGATGGCAATGCTGCGCGGCGGATCGTCGACACCATGCTGGCCATGTCTTGGCAGTCATCGCAGCCGTTGCGACAAGCCGGCTAATCCAAGAATTCACTGACGAACAAATCCTATTATTCGACACCCCCCCGAATGTGAGGGACTTTTTGTGACTTCTGAATTGCTATCGCACAACGAGACGGACATTGTTTCTGATTCGCGTTCCGGCAACAAAGCGAATTCGTTTCTTCCAGCTACGAGCGTTTGTGTCGTTGGTCTCGGATATATCGGGCTGCCCACCGCCAGCATTCTGGCCAGCAAGGGCTATCAAGTCGCGGGGGTCGACGTCCGGGACGATGTGGTCGAGACGATCAACCGCGGGGAGATTCACATCGAAGAACCCGACCTGGACGTGCTCGTCAAAGCCGTCGTCGCCAACAATCGCCTCAAGGCGATTCGCGAGCCGCAACCGGCGGATGTGTTTATTATTTGCGTGCCTACGCCATTCACGGCAGACCGTCGGCCCGATTTGTCATACGTCGAAAAGGCCGCGCAAGCGATTCGGCCGCACGTGCGAAAAGGGAATCTGATCATCTTGGAGTCGACCAGCCCGCCGCGGACGACCGAGGACGTCGTCGCACGGAACGCGATTCCGCCGGAGTTGGTGGTCGGCAAAGACGTCTTCGTGGCGCATTGCCCGGAGCGGGTTCTGCCGGGCCGGATTTTGATCGAAGCGGTGGAGAACGATCGCGTCGTCGGCGGCATGACGCCCGCCTGCACGCGGAAGGCCAAGAGCTTCTATCGGACGTTCGTAACGGGCGAAGTCCTGGCCACGACCGCCGTCGCGGCCGAGTTGACGAAACTGGTGGAAAACTCCTTTCGGGACGTGAACATTGCCTTCGCGAACGAACTGTCCATCCTGTGCGATAAGTTCGGCGTCGATACGTGGGAGATCATCGAGATGGCCAACCGCCATCCGCGGGTAAATATTCTCAGCCCCGGTCCCGGGGTCGGCGGCCATTGTATCAGCGTGGACCCTTGGTTCCTGGTGGACGCAGCGCCGGAATTAACGCATTTGATCCGCACTGCCCGAGAAGTCAACGAGAGTAAACCGCAGCACGTTATCAACAAGGTAAAGAAACTCTCGGCGCGGTTCACGAATCCGGTGATCGGATGTTTGGGACTGACCTACAAATCTGACGTCGACGACCTGCGCGAAAGCCCTTCACTGGAAATCACGCGCGAGTTAATGCACAGCGGAGTCGGCGAGGTGTTGGCCTGCGATCCGTTGATCACCGAGAAACAATTCTCCGAATTTCCGCTGCACAGCTTGGACGAGGTGCTGCAGCGGTCGACGTTGATCGTCCTACTGACGGACCATCAGCAATTCCGCGAGATTTCTCCGACGGTTCTGCACGAAAAGGTCGTGTTGGATACGCGGGGGATTTGGCGGTAACGTCCGCGCCGGGCGGCAACGGCATCCGCCGTTGATTCGATTGCGCAAAATCACGGATCATCCGGCTGTGCCGGAAAATGGAATTTACAGGGGAAACGGCCGCGGATGTCACAATCTGTCGTACCTTTTGATCCATACGCGGGCACTTCGGTGCGGGCGCTGCCCAATAATTGCCTTCGACTGGCGCGGTTTCTAGCCAAAGTGCGGCTCACGCTGTGGGTCCGCGATCGCTGGCTGGGTTTTCGACAGGCCATCCTTGGCCTGGCGAAATCCTTGGCCGCCTCCATGCGGCCA
>CALFYU010000686.1 GCA_937952455.1 uncultured Planctomycetaceae bacterium | reverse complement strand
CGTTGCGGGTCTCCGGATAACTCGCCCCCGCGACGTCGAGGCAGGTTGGCATCAGATCGATGACGTGCCCCACCTGCCCGGTGAGCGCGCCCGGCTTGACGACCGCGGGCCAATGCGCGATGAGTGGTGTGGAGATGCCTCCCTCGTGCACCCAATGCTTGAAGCGGCGAAATGGCGTGTTGCTGGCGTTGGCCCAGTTTTTCCCATAGGCCAAGAAACTTTCCTTGGGGCCGGGGGGCGATCCGGGGACTTCGCTGCGCACCGGATTTTCATGACAGCCGCCGTTGTCGGCAAGGAACAGAATCAAGGTATTTTCGAGTTCCCCGGTGGCCTTGATCTGTTCGACGATGCGGCCCACGCCTTGGTCCAGGCGGTCGATCATGGCGGCGTAGACGGCCATCTTCAGGTCGAACTCTTCTTTTTCTTTTTCCGACAAACTGTCCCAAGGCTCCGCATCCAACGGTGAGAGGGGCCAGTCGGCGTCGACGATGCCGGCTTCGATCATCCGTGCATGGCGTTGTTCGCGAAGTTTCTCCCAGCCATCGCGGTACTTGCCGCGATACTTTTCGATGTCCTCCGGCCAGGCGTGCAGCGGCCAGTGCGGGGCGGTGTAGGCGACGTAGAGAAAGTACGGCTCCTCACGGCGGCCGTAATCATCAACCATTTTGACGGCGTAGTCGGTAATCGCGTCGGTCATGTAGAAGCTGCCGTCGGCGGGGGGCGTATACGGCTGGTCTTCGAGCGCCCTTTTCCGCTGCTTGTCCACGTTCCAATAGTTGCACGCCCCGCTGATCAGCCCGAAGTAGCGGTCAAAGCCGCGGTCGGTCGGCCAATTCGGACGCTGCTGTCCGACGTGCCACTTGCCCGACATCAAGACGTTGTACCCCGCCGGCTTGAGGGCTTCGGCGATGGTCAGGCAACTGTCGTTGAGATATCCCTGGTAGGGGGAATGCGTACCGTTGCCCGCCGATTTGTTGTTCGCCATCCCGCCCATGCCGGCGTTGTGCGAATAGAGTCCCGTGAGCAACGAAGCGCGGGTGGGGCAGCAGCGCGAGGTGTTGTAGAACTGCGTGAACCGCACTCCGCCGTCGGCCAGGCGATCGAGGTTCGGTGTCTGAATCTCGCCGCCGTAGCAACCGATGTCCGAATACCCCATGTCATCGGCCATGATGATCACGATATTGGGCCGCTCCGCCGCAACAGCGCAATCGGCGAAGCCGGCAGCGACAATAGCAATGACTAGCAACCACGCGGCGCGGCGAAGGGATTTTAGCCACGGATTGACACGGATCATCACGGACAAGTTGATCAGACCACGTCTAGGAGTTGCCGCCGAAACGTTGTTCATCGGTATCTCCTAATCAAAGTCGGCCGCGGTACATCAAAGTACCGACGCAAGGCACATATGAAGCCTTCTTTTATCCGTGTCTAATCAGTGTTAATCCGTGGCTAAGTTATTCTGGGATTAGTGGTGAGCAGCGTCGGCCGGTTCATCTTCGGTGTCGTCTTCGAAGTTGCAGAACCGATCGCAAGCGCCGCTGTTTTGCACCGCGCCGCAGAGAAGCATGATACAGAGCAGTCCGGTGACATAGACCGTCTTTCCGACGAAATTGGAGTTGCCCATGTAGTCTTCGCCGGGAAAACCGAAGTCGTGCACACCCGGAGCAATCGAGCCCCGGACGAGGACGGCGGACACGCAGATTAGCAGCAGAGCGATCCACCCGCCTCCGGCGAGGATCTTGCGAAGTTTGCTCCAATCGACGGCGAACAGCCAGAAGACGCACCAGGCAATCAGCGCCAACCAGGGGCCAATCACGACGGCCAGTTCCCAGACGACGTCCCACACCGCTCCCAACAGTTGTTTCAACGAATCCAGCATCGTTTGTGTTCCGCTCTCTGCATTAAAGACTAGCCGGCGGCTGTCCGAAATATGAGTCACGTCTCAGAAAAGCGGGACAAGTGAAGTCCCCGCCGAGCCGCGACGGACTGAGAAAATCGCATTCTAGCGGAGCATGACGGGGTATGCCAGCATCCCTGGTCAACGTTTTTCGAGGTGATTGCCGGTCCGAGGCGATCTTTATTTGCGGCGGCGAAAATAAAATGAACCGAGTTTAACGGTCTTGCCGATGAGTGAAACATTGGGACCGCCCTGCGCGTCAGTCGCGCGGCGCGCGGTCGGTGCGGGCCATGCTGGTCTAGTGAGATGAAAACATATCGTCGTCGGCCACGGGAGTCGCCCCGTCGGCCGGAGGCGGAAGGAGATCTGGAAACATGTTAAGAGTCATCTCGTGCGGAACGTTGTTGTTGGCCATCAGTGCGGGGTCCGCCGGCGTGGCGGAGGCGCAATGGGGGCTGCCGTGTATCGATTGTTGCACGACCTGCGCAGCACCTTACGTCCCGCCGCCGGTCACGCAGACGTACGTCCAGCCCGTCGTCTCGACGCAATACCGGCAACAACAACAGATTTCCTATCGCGACGTCTCGCAAACCGAGTACCGGCAGGAAGCGTTCTATCAAAGTGTGCCGGTGACGACGTATGAAAACGTGACGGTCGACGAGGGGGGCTACCAGCAAGTTTGGGTTCCCAAACTGGTTACGAAGACGGTCGCCAAGCAAGGTTATCAAACGCAGCTTTCGCAACGCACCGTGCCGTACCAAGTGACGCGGCGGATTCCGGAAGTCACCACGCAGTACATTCCCGAACAGCGGATCAGTTACCAGACCTCGTACACGACGAGCTATCTGCCGCCGGTCTATACGACGTACAACACGGCGCTGTTGCCGCCGCTGACGACGCCGATTGTAGCGGCCGCTCCGATCTCGGCACCGATTGCCTCGACCCCCATTCCGCAGCGGACCGCCGATAGCGGCTCGTTGGCGCCCGTTCCCGATCCGGAATTCGACGAAGCGGGCAACTCGCTGAGCGCGTCGCGCACGACAACGATTCCGCGACGGTCTGCCTCGAACGATCGCTATGACGGTTATCGCGGCTCAGCGCAAACGGCGAGCAAATTCGTCCCCGCTCCGTCGGCGGCGATGGTTTGGCAAACGCCGCGGGGGACGTCGTATCGGTAAGGGGTGCGACGCTCGTATTTCCGAAAACCCTCACCCCGGCCCTGAATGGCACTGACGTTTTGCTAACTGCTTTTCTGCTTTCGTCTTTTGTATCGTGCCCGTGGTTCTTTGGGGGGTGGGAACTCCTGGGCGCGGGTTTTACAACTGTAGGGTTCGACGCGGTTGGGGCGATGGCCTACCGAGACCGAGGCGACGACGTGCAATAGATGCTTCAACCAATGCAGCACATTTCTCACTCGTGGTAGACTCGGAAAAAACGCATTGATGGCTTGGCGCGTATTTTGAAAGCTGATTTGAGAAGGGGGCGACTTTGCATCCCGTGCGGCTTCGGCGGCAACGCGGCGGATGGCATTGTACGCTAACAGGTACATCATAAACTCGTTGCGAATCATTGCCGGCGTTTTGCAATGCAAATGCCCCATGCCCAGGTGTGTCTTCAAGCTTCGCAAATTCAATTCCGCTTGCCACCGTTGCTGGTACAAGTTTGCGATCGCCGAACGTGGGTACGCCTGGGCGTCGGTCAGGCTGGTGATCACGATTACCTCCCGCGTGCGAAAGCCCTTCACGGCCACGCGTATGCGGACCTCGCGGAGTTGAAGTGTCGCCGGCGTGTTGCGGGCGGCACTGGCGTCGATCCAATCGGGCTGCGGCGTTTTCTTCCACTCGATCAGATGATCGTCCTTGCCCAAACGGCGGCCGCGACGAAAGTCGCTGCGGCGGCTGGCCGAGTTGCGAACCACCACGTGCACGCCCCGCGCCCGCCAGAACGCCACGTCCCAATACCCGGAAAAATAGCGGTCCGCCAACAACACGTCGCCGGGTTCGAACAGCTCCGCCATCTCGCGGAGCATGGCCAATTCGCCGGTCCCCTTGCCTTGATAAGGCCGCAAAGCTGCATCGAGCACAGTACATGTCGCCAAGGAAAACAGAACTAAAATTCGCACCAGCGGATAGTGCAGCCCCGGCTTCAAATTGCGTTGCAACGGATATTCGTTGCGATTGGCTTGTGTATCGGCCAGTTGCAACGTCGAGCCGTCGGCGATCCGCACACGATGGCCGTACCACAACCAGTCCGCTTCGGCCTGCTGTTCGGCCAGTTGCCCCGACCGTGTCGCCAATGTGCGATAGACCGCCTCGGGGATACGGGCACGGGCTTTGCAATAGCCGCCGGTGTCGGCCGAACAGGCGGGGGCGTCCCCGGCGATGCGTTCGGCAATGAGTTCGTTGACCGCCCGCTGGCAACAGCCATCGGGTTTGAGCAACTGATTGAGGAACGTCAAAATGGTTGTGATTGGTGTGTACACCGAAGCCTGGCTGCGATACGCTGCCTTCGCGCAGGCACAGCGAATCTCGTCGTCGCCGACCAACGCCGAGAAGGGACAGGTTCCGCGTTTGACGTATTGCAGTGCGACGGCAAATCCCTTGCCCATAAGACGGCCTCCTTGCGACTGTGCCGAGTGACAACAGTGCTTTCGCAGGCGAGGCCGTTTTTGTAAATGCCAAACTCATGTGTTAAAATCACTTAGGGAAACGTCAGTGCCATTCACCCCGGCCC
>CALFYU010000685.1 GCA_937952455.1 uncultured Planctomycetaceae bacterium | reverse complement strand
GCGCAAGGCTCTGGGACGTTCATTTCCCGAATTGATGACGGTATGACGGCGCCGCCTCGATGGATGGGGCGGCCAAAGATCGGTCGAGCTGAGGATCGTGTGAAGTCGTGAGGGCCGGATTGTAGCGTTTGTGACGGTTTGTCACTCGTGGCTGAACGGACTGAGCCCGGATCGAGGGAATTGAGGTCAAGTGGTCTTCGTACGCGCCGTATACTATCCGGTCCCCTCGCCGGAATTGTTCCCGCGTGTCGCGACCCGCTTCTCCGGCGATGGGTGATGCCCCGCATGAGGAGTGTGTCGTGTTTCTGATTGGTGTTCCGCATCGCCGCCCGACGGCTCTTTCGCCGCGTCATATTTGGAACCGTGGGATTGCCGCCACGGTATCGCGCGGAAAATTGTTGCTCAACGGGCCGCCTGAGTCGATGATTGCGGCGTTGACGTTTGACGACGGCCCGCACGCCGCACACACGCCAGCGATTCTTAAAGTGCTCAACTATTTTGGCGTCCGCGCGACGTTCTTCCTCAACGGCGAAAAAGTCAAGCGTTTCCCCGATATCGTTGCCCGCATCGCCGACGCGGGACATGTTCTCGGTCATGGAGGATACTATCAACAGGCTCGCGCATCGAAGTCCGATCAGGAAATGGTGGAAGAGCTGTTGATGACGGAACATTGGATTGGAAAAGTCACCGGTGAAGCGCCGCGCCTTTACCGACCCGCTTGGGGGAAGCCGACGATGTCGCAGATGCGGAGCCTGTGGCGGCGGCAGCAAACGATCGTCCTGTGGAATTACGATGCACGCGACGACGAATGCGCGTCTGCCAAGCAATTGTGTTTGACATTCGCCCGCACCCCGATTGGTCGCGGTGACATCGTTCGATTCCATGCGACTGCTCCGCATACGGCGGCGGCGCTTTCAAAATTGATTCCCGGAGCCAGATCGCGGGGCGTCGAATTCGGGACACCGCTGCAGTGGCTGAAACAGTCGCGCGGTAACCCGCCGGATATTCGCGCCGGGTGTTGAATGCGTTATAAGCGACCCTGGCAATCGCGAAACCCGCTGTTCTATGATGCCGTTCGCGGCCGGGGCGGAGATCATTCAACGGTAACAAGACCCGACAAGTGGTTTCAAAACTCTCTGACGTGTTACACCCACACTTGTATGACAGTTGCACGCACAGACGCAACTGGGTTTTGAAACGGGTTCTACGAATTCGGGTGTCATTGACCGCCCACACAACCGTCAATTCGACAACTTCAAGGAACGCATCTCGTGGCAAAATATTTGGTAACCGGCGGTGCAGGATTCATTGGTTCGCATATTGCCGAGCAGTTGGTGAATCGCGGGGACAAGGTTCGGATCTATGACAATCTCAGTACAGGCACGACCGAAAACTTCGCGCATTTGGGGGATGCGGTGGAATTCGTCGAGGGGGATTTGCAGGATGCGGACAAGATGTCCGCGGCGGTCGCCGGGGTCGACGTCGTGTTCCATCAGGGAGCGCTGGCTTCGGTGCCCCGCAGCATTGACCGTCCCCTCGACACGCACGGCGCCTGCGTGACCGGAACGGTTGTGTTGCTCGATAGCTGCCGCAAGGCGGGCGTTCGGCGGGTTGTATATGCCGCGTCGAGCAGTGCGTATGGCAATTCGCCCATTATGCCCAAGGCGGAGGCTCACCTTCCGGGGCCGCTGTCCCCCTATGCGGCGGCGAAACTGGCCGGAGAACTCTACTGTCAGGCGTTTGCCAATTCGTATGATCTGGAGACGGTGCGGATTCGTTATTTCAACGTGTTCGGGCCGCGACAGGATCCGAACAGCCCGTATTCGGCTGTGATCCCGCTGTTTGTGTCAGCGCTGCTTCGTGGGGAGCGTCCCACGATCTATGGCGACGGCGAACAATCGCGCGACTTTACGTTCGTCGGCAACGTTGTGGCGGCCAACCTGCTGGCGGCCGAAGCCGAGGGGGTTTCCGGCAACGTTTACAACGTGGCCTGCGGCGGCAGTTTGAGCGTCAATGATCTGTTGCGGGCGATCTGCAAAGTGCTCGATAAACCGTTCGACCCCATCTATGCTCCTCCCCGCACGGGGGACGTGAAGAATTCCTGGGCCGACATCTCCGCCGCTCAGCGTGATCTGGGCTATAACCCGGAAATCGACTTTGAAACCGGACTGAAACAGACGATCGACTATTACGTCGGCCAGGCGACGCCAGCCGGGACTTAGCGGACGCGTTGCCCGCGGCGGCCTGGACCGCGGACCAGGAGTTCTGTTGGACCAAGTGGTTGCCTAGGTCACTGTGGGTTGGGCGGCGTATTCGGGTCGGCGTCGCCGGGCGGAACGGTTACGGTGAAAAAACGCCTGCTTCGTGGCGGAACCTCATCATTCGTCTTGCAAAGGGTCGATTCCTAAGGTATGGTGTTCCTAGAAGCAGTTTCAAAACCCGGTTGCGCCTGTTCGCGACTGTATCATGCCTGTGTGAGCGCGGTGCGTCAGAGGGTTTTGAAACCAGTTGTAGAGTGAAACCCTGGGTGGCACGACCAATGCGTGTCATCGTTAGCTCCCGAAAATCCCGTGGAAGCGGCAATACCTGACCGCTGCGAACGATGCCCATACTGGCCCAAGAACCTGAACTCTATCCGGACAACTTGTTCGACGCGATCGAGTTCGATACGGCTCGGGACCGGCAGTGGTTTGCCGTGCATACGCGTCCCCGCAGCGAAAAGCTGTTAGCGCGGCGGCTGATCCACGACGAGATTTGGTTTCATCTGCCGGTTCAGCAACACCAGTACCGCACCCCCAAAGGCCGCAAGTGCACGTCCTACTTGCCGCTGTTTCCGGGTTACCTGTTCATCTACGGTGACGATACGGACCGCTTTCGGGCGATGCTCACCAATCGCGTGCTGCGAGTTCTGGACGTTCCCGACGGCGAGCAGCTGAACTTCGACCTGCAACAGGTGCAGCGGGCGTTGGAATCAGGCGCGACGATTCGCCCGCAATCGAAGTTGCTGCCCGGTGCCCAGGTCCGCGTGACCAGCGGCCCGTTTGAAAACTTCGAAGGCCGCATCGTCAAACGTCAAACGGGTGACGTGCTGTTGATTGCCGTGCATTATCTGCAACAGGGGATCACGCTTTCGCTGGAAGACTGCCAGGTCGAGGCGATTTGACGTTTCCTTACCGGGCCGGTTCGCTTCAGGATTTCCCGCGGTTGCCGTATACTGCGGCGGTATGATCCGTAGGGCAACATCGAAAGGGATGTCATGAGACGTCGCTGCGCAGCGATTTGCTTTTTGCTCCTCGCCGGAACCTGGATGCCCACGTTGGCCGGTGAGTCTCCGGGCGAGTGGTATTTCGACGAGACCGCCTTCGTCGTGCGGGTCCGCCACCCCCAAGAGGCACTGGCGAATGCGATTGCGTTTCTGCATAGCGTTTCGCCGATGTACTCGGAGTATCTGCTGAGTGACGAGTCGGATTATCGGGAGCTCACCGCGCACCCAGCCCTCGATGCGATCGATCTGGACCAGGGGATATTTTGGGGCGGCTACTTCGATGAGCAGGGAACGGCCGTTTATTACGCCGTGCTGCACACCCGCGATGGAGAAGCCTTGCTAACGGCCCTCGAGGTTGAAAAGCAAGGGTTGGGCGTCCTGCGCCGCGACTCGGAAATTGTTATCGCGTCCAGCCCGGAGGTGATCGACCACCTCAAAAAACTGCGGGATGGCGGGGGCCGATCCTGCGTGTCACTCATGTCGGCCGAACAACGGGCTACGTTCGATACGAGCGACGTCGCCGTGTTCTTCAATACGAAGCAGGTCTACACCCGAATTCGCCGCGACGTGCAGACCGATGAGGATGCGCGGCAAGAGCTCCTCAACTTGTTGGAACCGTTGGTCGAATGGTACGACGAGGACTTCGCCGGCCGCGTGCTCAGGCTGGAAACTGTGTTGACGGGAATCAATGCCGTTATCGATTCGTCGAGCGTAGTTGTCGGAGGTTCGATCGACAAATCGGGACTGGCGGTAGAAGTCGTACTCGAGCATGATGCCGATAAGCAAACGAGGAAACGGCCGGAGTATCCGTTGTCGAACTTTCAGGCGCTGCGGCGGATTCCGCCGGACCGGCAATGTTATGCGTTGGGGACGGCGCCCTTTCCGGTTCCGGCGGGATGGTTTCTGGAAGTCGTTGAACTCGACGACCTTCGCGACGACGAAGACGCTCCGAAGCTGTCGGCGCAGGGCGAACTCGTCCGCCGTATCGGCAAGCTGAATTTCGGCCCGTGGGCGGCGGCCGTCTCTTTTCCGACGGCGATTTCGGGCGAATTTCGGCTGGATGCCGTGGCGCAGATCGAAAAGCCGCAGGCGTACCGGTTGATGAACAACAACCTGGCCGTCGTGCAATCGCAATTCAAGGCGTTCCGGGAGAAGCGCGCGTATGAACTCCTGGCGGGGAGCGAGCAATACGGCGCGGCGGCGGCCGACGTGCACCGCGTGACTTACAAGACGACCGATGACAAGAAAGAGGATTATGAGGCCAAGCTTCACGGTCCGGACGGATTGATATCACGCTGTTTGTATGACGACAACCTGTTCGTCAACACCGTCGGCGGCGGCCAGGGGGCGATGGAACAGGCGCTGCTGCGCTTACGGTCGCAGGAGCTTCCGGAATTGCCGGCAGAGTTGGCGGCGACACGGTTGCAGTTGCCGACTGAGGGGAATTTTATGCTGTTGGTCGATACGGCGAGTATTCTGAAGTCGTTGATGCGCTTGGAAGCGAATGCGGGGGACGATCGCGGGGTTTTTGGCGAAATCGCTCGGCGGGGCATCCTTTTGGCGGATCGGCCGAAAACCTATGTCGGCTTGGCGATCGTTTCGACGCCCGCGCGTGCCCGGGCAAAATTCTATTTGCCCTCCTCGCATGCCGCGTCGCTGGTGAGGACTTGGGTGCTTGGCGCCGGGGACCTATTTTGATCGTCACCCGCCGGTCAGCTAGTGCAAGTCGTTTCAAAACCCTCTGGTGCGTCACGCGGACGCTTGCATGCGAGTTACTCGAACAAACACAACCGGGTTTTGAAACTGGTTCCAGGCACATTTGATCCGTGTGGGCGGTTTTCTCGTTCCCATTGTGCGCGCTGCGCCGTTATACTCGACCGCAGGCGACACGCGCCGTCGGGCCGCTTTCGATCCTCCCGCGTATCGTCCGTCCAGACTAAGGAACTCCTCCCATGTTTCGCCGAACCGCCGCCGTTGCCTTTCTGTTTGTATTCGCGCTGACCTCCGTTGCCGCAGCGGTGGAACATCCGGCGGAATTGTTTACGCCCGACGTTTCGCTCGTGATCCGGCTGAAGAATCCCGAGGCGACGACGAAGAAGGTTGCCGAGTTTGCCGAGGCGATCAATCCCGGCTTTGGGCCGATGGTGACCGCTCGTGCGGAAGGGCTGGGGGTGGTGATTTCGAACCCGGAGCGTGCGGGGGTGGATCCGGCTCAGGATTGGTGGGTGGGAGTGTATGCCAGCGGGGAGAGCCGTCCCGTGCTTGTTTACGTCGTTCCCGCCAAGGACATGCAGGCCATGCAAGACGCGGTCAAGGAAACGATCGGGGCCAACTTTTTGGCGCACGAGTCTTGGGGGATCTATTCTGAAGATGCCCAGGCCGTGGAGAAGGTCCGCGCGCGGATCGACGGCAAGGAAAAGGCGCTCGTGGACGACGTGGATCAGGCCCTGCGGGAGACGTTTGAACGGGGCGACCTGTCGGTGTTCATTAATGTGTCGCAATTGGCGAAGGTCTACGACGCCAGCATCGCCGACGCCCAAGATCAATTGCGGGCGACTGCCGAAAATGCGCCGCCGGGGGCCGAAGCGATGCTGGGTATGTACCTGGAATTGTCGAAGCCGCTATTTCAATCGCTGGACGACGCCACCGGGGCGGTGGTGACGCTGACCGTGGACAAAAAAGCTGCCGCCCTAGAGGCGCTGGGAAAAGTCAAGGAGGGATCCGAGACGGCGAAGTTGTTGGATTCCACCCCGTCGGAAAACAAGCTGCTGACGCGGCTGCCGGCCGACGGACAGGCGTATTACGCCATGAGCAAGATTCCCGCGGCGCTGCAGGAATGGAGTCTGAACATCATGCAAGCGACCGTTCAGGCAACCGACGGGGACGAGGAAGCATTGGACGAGATCAAGGACGTCATGCGGAGAATGCAAAAACTGGATATGGGTGGAAGTGCCGGGATGATTGCGATTACCGCGGAGGGGGCCGAGAAGGGATTGCGGACCGCTTCGGTCATGGACGTGGCGCAGCCCCAACAGATGCGGCTGCTGACGAAAGAGTTGATTGCGGCGCAAGCGGATCTCAGTTTCGGCGGCGTTAAGTCCAATTACCAACTGACGCAGCATGCCGAGACGTTCGGCAAGTACAAGGCCGATACGCTCAAGGTGGAACAGGAATTTGAGCAGAATCCGTTTATCGACGTGCAGCAGATTTATGACGTGCTCTTTGGTGAGGAAGGCGTGTTGACCCGCATGGTATTTACGGACAAACAAGTTGTGCAAACCCTAGGCGGCGGCAAGGAGGCGATGAGCAAGTTTCTGAAGCGGGTCGAACAGTCCGAACCGCCGGCATTGAGCACGGAATTGCAAATCACCCGCGATGGGCTCCCCCAACAGGCCAATTTGATCGGCATGCTCGACCTGCCCGGCGCACTGTCCCGCGCGATCCGGTTATTCCTCAACAGCGGGCTGATTCCGATTGCGGTCGACCCTGAGGCCATTTCGATCCGCGAGACGAACTCCTATTTCGGGATTTCACTGGGCACCGAGCCGCAGGGGGTGCGGGTCAAGGTGTTTGTGCCGGTGGAGCAGGCGAAGAACTCGTATCGGTTCGGCATGGAGGTCTTTCAGGTGATGCAAGACATGCGGCAACAACAGATTCAGTGAGCCCCTTCCGCCGGCAACCCGATTTGTTGCGGTTTTAGATTATCAGAATTCCCAGGTGTCGTGCATGCTGCAACTCAGAAAATCCTCGTCCCCGGTCGCCGGGTTCCGATGCTTGGCAACCGTGGTCTTGCTGCTGGCGGTCGTACTCTTTTCCAGTGAGCGGCGACAAATCGCCGCCGCCGATCCCGAACCATTGAGCGTCAAGCTGATAATTGACTACAATGACGGGGTTGAGAAGCATTTTACGGCCATTCCCTGGAAGGAGGGGATGACGGTCCTGGACGCCATGCGGCACGCGAAACGCGGGTCGCACGGCATCGATTTCAAGTTCACCGGCAGCAACGACACGGCGTTTTTGACTCAGATCGACGACCTCAAAAACGAGGGGGGCGGCGAGGAAAAGAAAAACTGGATTTTGCGCGTCAACAAGAAACTGGCGACGGAAAGTTTCGGCGTGCTGGAACTGAAGTCTAAGGACGTCGTTCGCTGGAAATTTGAGGAATTCAAGATATGAGTGCAGGTTTGCCCCTAAAGCGGGAGACGGTCGCCAATGCGGGGACTTTTTTGGCATTGGTCGGTTTGTGTGCGGTCGTGCGGCTGGTCCCCCATCCGCCCAACTTCACGCCGGTGGCGTCAGCGGCGCTGTTCGCCGGGTTTTTCTTTGACCGCCGGTTGGTCGCGTGCGCCGTTCCGCTGTTGGCCGTCCTGGTCAGCGACGCCGTGCTGGGCGGATATTCGCGGTCGGTCATGATCGCCGTCTACGCGGCGCACGTCTTTCCGGTGCTGCTGGGCCTGTGTTTTGCGAATTGCATGACTCCGCTGCGGGTCGGTGGAAGCGCGGTCCTCTCTGCGGTGGTGTTCTATCTGGCGACCAACTTGGCGGTCTGGTGCAACGGCATTCTGTTTGAACGGACGGCCGAGGGACTGGTGGCCTGCTACACGGCGGCGCTACCGTTTTTCCAACATACGTTACTGGGCAACTTTTTCTGGTCAGCGGCGATTTTCGGCACCTACGCGGCCGCGAACCGTATCGTTGGCTGGCTTGAATTACGGAGACTTCAGCCGGCCCCGGTCCGCATCCGCTGACCGTCCTCGAAATCAGGGAAAATGTCAGCCGCCGGAGGATTGAACCGGGGCAAAGCAGTCGCTAAAATCCTCCACGTACACTGTTAATTCCAAAACCCTCAGAGGCGTCGCCCACACGCTTTTTCGACAGATTCGCGAACAGGCGCAACCAGGTTTTGGAACTCGTTCTAGAAATCCGGCCAATTGCCCGCCCGGGCACCGGTTTCGGCCAAGCTCGCCTGAGACGGCAGCCGAAAATGGGCATATTGTTTTTCAAGTTCAGGGGCCGTAGCTCAATTGGTTAGAGTACCGGACTGTCGATCCGGGGGTTGCG
>CALFYU010000684.1 GCA_937952455.1 uncultured Planctomycetaceae bacterium | reverse complement strand
CGAGTGCTCGGGGATCATCAATGAGGCGATCCATTGGCGGGTTTGCCCTGGAAACAACCAACCGCCGTCGGTATCGATTAAGTTTTCGTGATGGACCAGGCGCTCCGGATCGCGGGCATGATGCCTCCCTCTGGTCGCGCTGTATGTCTTCCGCTCCCGGCGCTGGCTGCACACCAAATTCGCGCGGAGCGATTTCAAGAAAATCGGACCGGGCTGCTTCACGCAGAACCGCATCGAATCGCCCGGCCCGATCGTTTCTCGTTCGACTTCCACAACCGTCGCGGGAATCAGCAAAATGGAGAGCGTCTGTTGAATCGCGGACCACAAAAGTAGTGCCGCCAACAATCCGATCACGACAGCCGCGGCGATGCAGCTGTAATACATTTCCGGATTGTGTTGCCCCAGCACAATACAGCCGTAGGCCACGCCGCCCAGCAGCAGCCCAAATATCCAGGTGCCGACTAATCGGCCGCGGCTCGACGTCGACTCATCAAGTCTGACGTCGAATACCTGTTGCCCGGCATCGGAAGTGGCGATTGACGTTTCGACGTCATTGTAATCCCCAGCCATGTATGCCGCCCCGCGATGTGTTCCGGCAATAGATGACTATCACGAACCATCGAGGATGCTGCACTGTGACGCGAGCGTCAAGTCTCAATGTGCAGCCACGCTTGTTCAGCCCGCCGCGCGGCTTTGATTTTGATTGAGCTTGTTGTAGAGCGTTTTTAGCGCGATACCCAGTTCCTTAGCCGCTTTGGGCTTGTCGCCGCCATGTTTTTCCAGAACGCTTTCAATCACGTTCATTTCGATTTCCCGCAGCGTCATCGCCTTCCCGCTCGTGCCAATTCCTCCGCCGTCTAGCGGCTTGGCTGATGAGGCATTCAGGACGTTTGACGGCAGATGTTCCGCCGCCAGCGGTTGGCCGCCGGCGAGAATCACGGCGTGCTCTAACGCATTGGCCAGCTCGCGGACGTTCCCCGGCCAGGAGTGTCGGCACAAGGCATCAAGCAGGTCCTGCTGCAATAACTCCGGCGGAATTGACGGCCGTTTGAGAATCCGCGCCGTGAGGTGTGCCGCCAGGGCCGGAATGTCGCCCAAGCGTTCCCGCAGCGGCGGCAGGTCGATTTGGAAGGTGTTGACCCGAAAGTACAAATCCTGCCGAAACGTGTCGGCGGCCACCATCGCTTCCAGGCTGCGATTCGTAGCACAGACGACGCGGACGTCGACCTGGAACGGCTCCTTCTCGCCCACGCGGCGGACTTCGCCCGATTCCAGGAACCGCAGCAGCTTGACCTGCATGCTCTTGTCGAGTTCGCCGAGTTCGTCCAGGAACAGCGTACCGCCGTTGGCCACTTCGATCAGCCCCTTGCGGGCCTTTTCGGCCCCGGTGAACGCCCCTTTGCCGTGGCCGAACAGTTCGCTTTCGACGAGATTTTCCGGCAGTGCGCCGCAGTTGACCGGGACGAACGGTTTGTCAGCACGGGTGCTTTGCGCGTGCACTTCCTGGGTGATAAGCTCCTGTCCCGTGCCGGTTTGTCCCAGGATCAAGACGGTTGAGTCCGTGGGGCCGACCCGTTCGACGAGCATCTTGACCCGCCGCATCTCGGGCGTGTCGCCAATCAGCGAATGGGTCCCCTGCACCGCTCTGAGTTGGCTTTCTAAGGCGAGCGCGCGATTGCTCAAGGCCCGTTTCTCGGCGATTCGTTTGAGCACGTTGGCGATGGCGGCCAGTTTCGACGGCTTCAGCAGGAAGTCATAAGCCCCCTGCCGGATGGCGCGAATGGCGTCATCCAGTCCGCCGTGCCCGGTGCTGATAATCACATCGGTTTCCGGCGCGACCTTCTTGATATGTTCAATGACGTCCCATCCGCTCACGCCGGGCATCCGCAAATCGACGATGGCGGCGTCATACGTCGCACGATCAACGGCGGCAATCGCCTCGGCGCCGCCTTCACAAATCGTGACTTCGTGCCCCATGCGGGGCAACTCGTTGGACATCACATCTCGAATCGGTCCTTCGTCATCGACGAACAGGACCCGCAGGCTATCTGACGAACTCAACCGACCTCTCCTTCACTGATTGACGCGTACGATGTCATTCTTCGATGTCCCCCTGGTCGTGTATCGCTTGCCAATCGCTATTTTTCGATGATTTCTTCGCTAAGTTCCCTACGCGGCAGCGCTCATTGCCCGCCGCGGCAGACTGACGCAGAACCAGCTTCCCTGGCCGACTCCGTCGCTCTGCGCTTCGATCGAGCCGCCATGATCGTGGACGATGCGATGGCTGATCGACAGTCCCAGCCCCGTTCCCTTGCCGACCCGTTTGCTGGTAAAAAACGGCTCGAACAGGTTTTCGATCACATCGGGCGTCATCCCGCAGCCTTCATCACGAAATACAATCCGCACCGCATCGGTCAGTTCCTGAACCTCGATGGACAAGGTGCCCCCCGCCTCCATCGATTCCAGGCCGTTGGCCACGAGATTCAGCAGCACCTGCTTGATTTCCGCAGGATTCGCCTCCAGGTAACTCGGCTGTGAGGAGCGAAATTGAATGTGCATCTCGCGATATTTGCTCAGGTGCTGCACCATGGCAATGACCTCGCGAATCAGGCCCGTGACGTCGGTCCGCTCCCGCATCGATTCCCCGCCGCGGGAGAAATCAAGCAGTTTTGTCGTAATTTCACGGCAGCGAAACGATTCTTTTTGAATCATCCGCAGATAGTCGCGGATTACTTTGGCGTCGCCGTCGGTTTTGCCGTCGAGCAACTCTTCGATCCGATCCTCAACCGATTCGGATGCCATCATGATCGCCGCCAGCGGATTGTTAATTTCGTGGGCCACGCCGGCGGATAGGAAACCGACCGCCGCGAGCCGTTCCGAGCGAACCAACTGCCGGCTCCGCTCGTTGACCTGCCGGTCGAGATCGCCGGCAATGTCCTGAAAACGGGCAGTCATCATATTGAACGACTCGGCCAATTCGCCCATTTCATCCTGGGTGGAAATCGGAATCCGGTAGTCGAAGCGGCCCTGCGCGACCCGCCGCGCCCCCTCGTACAATTGCCGCAGTGGCCGAAAAATCTGCACGTAGCCGTAGCGGATCAGGACCAGAAACAGTCCCACTGCCAAGGCGGTTGTCGTCCACAGCAACGTAAACGTCGATTCGTAGTCCTGACTGGCCTTCTCCAGCGCGGCTCGGAGACCGTTGGCCGGGTCGAGCATCGACTGGGCAATCTGCTGCAATTCCGAAGTCCCATGCAGCAGGTCGTTAAGGACTGCCTGGTCAATTTGGCCGGTGTGCGTTGCCGTGGCTGCCAACTGCTCCAACTCCAGCAGTTTTTCGTCGAATTGCAGCAGGGAGCTTTCGACCACAACGAATTGGCTCTCGTTGACGGCGGTCAGCGGCAGGTTTTCCATTTTTAGTTGAAAATCGCGGTAGGCGTCGCGAGCCGTTGCAGCTCGGGCCGTAAATGCCTTCAATTGTTCGCGCCGAAAATGGGCGAGGCGGCGTGCATCGATGGGAGGCTGTTGAAGCGGAACAAGCGGCTTGAGCAACTCCACCGTAGACGCCCCCAGGGACGCCTTATTGGGAGTCTGCCGCAGGCTGAATTCCAATTCGCCGATCAAGCGCGCATAGGAAGACAGCCCCCAGATTCCGCTGAAGGACGCCATGAGAAGCATGGAGAGGACGAATCCCAAGCCCAGCAAGAGCTTGCGACGTATAGTCCGAGTGAACAGCAAACCCGACCTCCCTGTCGTGGTTCGTCGTTGTGATGGGGGAACTGGGTCATCAACCGCTGGGGGGCGGCAAAACGGGGGACGGGAGTGTAGAAGCGATCCCAATTTGAGGCAATAGCGGGATGGCAGCGGCGCGTTTGCGCCGCGACAAAATGCCCACGGCACAGCCGTGGGTTGGGAGCGGGAACCGAATCTCAAAACTAGCGCTGTGTGGTCGGGCTGAGACGCCGCTGTAGCATCTGCTCGCACAATTCGCCCAGGCTGATTCCGATGCGGGCCGCTGCCTTGGGGACCAGACTGTGCGAGGTGAATCCCGGCACACTATTGGCCTCTAAGACCCACGGCCGATTAAATCGGTCCAGCATCAGATCGATACGGGCGATGCCGCGCAATTTCAGCGCGTTGTATGCGTTGCGGGCGGCCTGGTAGATCGAGTTGATCACGTCGCTGGGGACGTCAAATTCGAACAGATACTGCGTTGCGTCGTCGGCATATTTGGCCTGGTAATCGTAGAACGATCGGTTGGGGACGACTTGGATCAGCGGCAGGGTGAATTCGTCGAAAATCCCGACAGTCCATTCCGTGCCGACAATCGCCGCTTCCAACAGTCCGAACGATTCGAGATGGAAACACCGGGACAGCGCTTTGGCCAATTCATCGGGACTTCGGACGATGCTGACGCCCAGACTTGAGCCTTGGGCGTCCGGCTTGACGACCAGCGGGAATCCTAGGCTCTTGGCTTTTTGCATGATCCGCCCCGCCGTATCTCCTTCGTGAACCAGCACATAAGGGGGGGTGGGGACGTAGTTTTGGAAGAATCTCTCCTTCGCGGCGGATTTATGAAATGATAGCCGCGCCGCGGCCGGATCGCTGCCGGTATAGGGAACCCCGGCGTGTTCGAGGATCTTCTGCACCTGTCCGTCTTCGCCGAACGTGCCGTGCAGGGCGATGAAGACGATGTCGATGCCGGTCCAGTCGTGCGTCGACAGATCGACCTCCGCGGGGTCGATGGCGAGCACCCGATGTCCCCGCTCGGCCAGCGCGGCCCGCACTGCGGCTCCGCTTTCGAGGCTGACGGAACGCTCGGCCGATTCGCCCCCCTCCAATACGGCCACAGTCAGCGCATCCAGAGCGCGCGATTCAAACATCGACATCACCGGCCTCCTTGCCTCAAACGATTCAGTCGGGGGATCGGGCGTGTGGCGGACCTGTCTCAATCCCTGAGTCAGATTTCTGCCGTGCCTAAAGTGCGATCAACAAAATGCAAGGTGGGACTTCTACCAGATTTCAATTTCCAACTCCAGGTCGACTCCAAACTGTTCGGCGACACGGGATTTGGCCAATTCAATCAAGCGAAGTACATCGTCGGAGCTGGCGTCGGGATGCGTGATAATAAAATTCGCGTGCCGATCGCTGATTTCGGCGTTGCCGATCCGCGTCCCCTTCAGCCCCGACTGGTCGATAAGCAGTCCGGCGCTCATTCCGCGGGGGTTTTTGAAGATGCAGCCGGCCGATTGGGCGGTCAGCGGCTGGGTCGCCTTTTTCATGATCCACGTTTTTCGCAGCCGGCGGGTGATTTCGTCGGTGTCCCCCGGCTGCAAGTCGAAGCTGGCCTCGATGATCAGCAAATCGCGCAGGTTGCTGTCGCGGTAACCGAACGTGATTTCATCGTCGCTGCGGGTTACCTGTTCTCCGCCGGAGGTGAGGCCCGTGACTGAGGTGACAAATTGCCCGATGTCGCCGCCGCTGCCGCCGGCATTTCCGCGGAGCGCGCCGCCCACGGTCCCCGGGATGCCAACGAGGACTTCCAATCCCTGCAGACCCGCTTTGACAGTTTGCGAAATGAGATGGGTCAGCTTCGCGCCGGCGCCGACCGTCACAGTGGTGCCGCTGATCTCGATTTGAGAGAAGTTACCGCCACCCACATGAATCACGACTCCGCTGACTCCTTTGTCAGCGATGAGCAGGTTGCAGCCGCCGCCCAGGATGTGGTACGGCATCTCGGCGTCGCGGCAGGCCAGGATCACCTGTGCTAATTCGTCGCGGTTTCGGGGCGTGATGAAGTATTGAGCCGGTCCCCCCAGTTTCAAATAGGTGTGGGGAGCCAGCGGCTCGTCGCGGAGTGTGATTTCGCTGAAGTCGTCGAGTGAAGGCATGGTGAACCTGATAGATGTCGCCGGCGCCCATCGTGATGAGCACGTCGTTTGGTTGTGCCTCATCCTCTAGTGTGGCGATCGTTTGGTCAAGAGAACAGCAGAACCGAGCGTGCGGATGCTTCTCGGCAATGCGATCGGCCAACTCTCGGGCGGCGTCGGTCGCTTCGCCGGCCGTCCCTTCACGAGCGGCATAAATCGGCGTGATCAACACCCGGTCCGCTGCGGAAAAACTTGCCGCGAACTCGTGAATCAACGTCCGCGTCCGCGAGACTTGATGCGGCTGAAAGGCACACCAAATTCGCCGGCCGGGGTATTCCTCGCGCGCTGCTTGGAGCGTGGCAGAAACGGCAGTGGGATGGTGTGCGTAGTCGTCTACCAGCGTCACTCCCCGCCAGGAACCAATCTCCTCGAACCGACGCGCGATGCCGCGGAACTCGGCCAATCCCTCGCGGATTTCAGCGGCTGACAAGCCCAGACTCGCGCACAAAGCCGTCGCCGCCAAGGCGTTGAGCACGTTGTGCCGTCCGGGGATCTGCAGCAACATTTCGGCAAAAAAGTCTCCCCGACGGAACACGCGAAACCGTGTCCCCATCCAAGAGCGGCGAATGTCGGTCGCCCACCAGTCCATGCCGGGAACCAGGGAGAATGTTTCAAGATGCGCGGCCGCATTGCGGCAGGCCTGCATCGTATTCGGGCAATCGCCCCGCAAAACGAGCGTGCCGTCGCTGGGCACTTTGTCGGCGAACTGTCGAAAGGCGTCGACCGCCTGTTCGATCTGGGGGTAACAGTCGAAGTGATCCGGTTCGATGCCCAAAATAGCGGCATGCGTGGGGGTGAGATCGAGGAAACTTTGTTTGTATTCGCAGCTTTCGACGACGAACAAATCGCCGCTGCCCGACCAGCCGCTGGCGCGCCGCGCGAGGACTTCGGCACCGAGTACCGCCGACGGCTGCCGTCCCGCTTGATGGAGAATCGAGGCGGTCATGGCCGTTGTTGTGCTCTTCCCGTGTGTGCCGGCGATGGAGACGCCGATTTGCCCTTGCATCAGCCGGCCGAGCATTTGGCTGTAGGAGAACTGCGGAATTCTCAACTCGCGGGCCAGCGCCCGCTCGGGATTATCGGCCGCGACTGCCGGGCTATAGACCACGACGTCCACTTCACTGGGCAGGAACTCGCGTTGGTGTCCATGATGCACGCGCAGACCGCGAGATTGGAGCGATTCGAGATTGGAATTCACCGGCTGCAGGTCGGACCCGGTCACGCGATATCCCAAACCGGTGAGCAATTCGGCGAGGGCCTGCATGCCTGAACCGCAGATACCGATCAGGTGTGCGGAGGGAGGCTGCGAACCGGAAGGGGGCTGCGCGTCCATTCCGTTTTGAGACATCTGTCCTTGCTGCAGCAAGCGATGTATGGCAGCGGGTGAAATCATATGCCGGCGGCATCCGGGTGTTTGGGGCGGATTAACACGTCCGAGAACGCTGGGGGAGACCGAGCGGACTGCTAACCGGGTGAACATCCCAAATTGGCAGGACCGTCAGTGGCATACTTATCGGAAGGACAGGCAAAATGACTTCAAGGGTTATTTCGCGAAGCGGCCGTCGTGGATGCATTGTTTCGGCCGGCGGGGAATTGTGCGGGGCGTGATAATAAGTGGGATTGTGACAACTGTCAACGATGGTCCGATCGCGAGACGGCTGCGTGCAATCAGCGGTCGCGCCAGGGGCAATCACTTCCAATGCCTTGCTCCTTGGATCAAACGTATGAAACGATTAGATCGACCTAAAAAGATGGCGAACCGTCACTGGTGCGCCGAGGGTAACCAACTACGTGACTTTGGCGACGAGCACCGTACGGTCGTCGACCGCCGGGGCGCCGTGGGTGAATTCGTTGAGGTTATTCAGCAAGGCGCGGATGATCTCTTCTGCGTCGTGACGGCAATAGGTGAGCACGTCGTTGAGCCGCTGTGCACCGAACATCTCTCCCTCGGGGGACGTCGCCTCTGAAATACCGTCGGTGTAAAACACGATTTCATCTCCCGGACTGAGATAGTGGGAGCGGTTCGTGTACGTCTCGTCCTCGACAACGCCCAACGGCAATTGCCGCGCGCCTTCGATGACGGACACCATTCCCGCTCCGCAATGCTTCAATAGCGGCAGGCAGTGCCCGGCATTGGAATAATTCAGCTGCCGCTTTTCCGGCGTATAGATTCCGTAAAAGGCCGTGACGAAGCTTCCCGACTCGTTCGTATAGCGTCGGCAAAGGTTTTGATTGATGTAGCCCAGAAAATCGCTGGCATTGACCGGCTGATGCGGATAAAGGTGCGCGATGCTGTGCACGATCGACATCATCACCGCTGCCGGCGTGCCATGGCCGCTGACGTCGGCAATCAGGATGCCCCACTTCCCTTCGGGCAGTGGAAAGAAGTCGTAATAATCTCCCCCCGCGCGGTGCGAAGTTTCGTAATGGGCGGCGAGAAGCAAGTTGGGAATCTCGGGCAAAACCGCCGGTAGCAGCGAGCGTTGGATCTTGGCGACCTGCAGCATTTCGCGGTCGACCATTTCATAGGCGTCGCGCAGTTCGGCGCTGAGCACCAGGTTTTGCGTTGCCCGGCCGAACAGGTTACTCATCCAAACCAACTCCGGCAGTTCGTCCGGCGCAAATCCGTGCGCGTCGGAGAGGGACAGCACGACCATGTTCAGCGCTTCCCCCTGGTCGAACAGCGGAATCGCCACCAAGGAATGTTGGTCGGCCAGATATTCTGCAGCGGGATCGTCGTCGGCGATACGCAGATCATCGATCACGCGGGGTTGTCCGCTGTAAAGCAACTCGCCCAAGAGTCCTCGATCCAAAAGCGGCAACTCGTCCCGCTGTTTCCAGGGATTGACCGGTTCGGTCCAGCCGCTGTAGCGAGTGATGCGAAACAGCGGCGGGTCCAAGCCCCGGCGGCTCAACGAAAGCATCCGTTCCCGCGGCAGGAGCTTTTGCATCCGCTGGCCGTAATCGGCGACCATCGCCTGCGGATCGGTCTGCGCGCTCATTTCGCGCATCGTGTCGACGATGATGTTTAGCCGCTCGTGCCAGTTATTGTCGTTGTTTCTCACGTCTACACATGGGGCCCGCGTTGTGTCGAGAGGATATTGGCGGCTGCGAATCTCCGCTCAATTCGTTGAAATCATCGTCTCCAACTGTGACGGCGGCGGTTGGAGGTTGGCTTTGTGTTCTTCGATCGTCTTTAGGATATCCGCGATCACGTCTGGATGATCGGCGGCGACGTCGAAGCGTTCCGACGGATCGTGGTCTAGATGATACAATACCGGGGGGTCGTGCGTCACGCGTTTCCCGCGTCCGTAGGCCGGCTGTGTGATCAAATGTGCTTTATACGGCCCTTTGCGGACGGCCATTAACGATTGCCCGCGGTAATAAAACATCGTATCGCGGTTGCTCGGACCGGAATCGAACAAGACCGGCTGCATGTCGACGCCGTCGATGACCCGGTCGCTGGGAATCGGCACGCCGGCCAGCGCCAGGCTGGTCGGGAAGATGTCCATCGTGCTGGACAACGCCTGAGAGACCGAACCGGGTTTGATCTTCGACGGCCACCAGGCCAGCGTCGGCTCGCGCATGCCCCCCTCCCAGGTGCTCCCCTTCCCGTCTCGCAGCAGACCGGCGGTGCCTCCCTGCTCGTTTTTGATCAGCCAGGGGCCGTTGTCACTGGTGAAAAAGACCAGCGTGTTTTCTGCCAGTTGCTGGTCGCGCAGGGCCTGCAGAATCTGTCCCACACTCCAATCGATCTCTTCCACGACGTCGCCATACAAACCTCGCGGACTTTTTCCCAGAAAATCGTCCGACGCGAACAGCGGCACGTGGGGAAAGGTGTAAGGCAAGTAAATGAAAAACGGTTGCTGGCGATGTTCGGTGATGAACTTGATCGCCTCGTCGGTATAACGCTTGGTAAGCGTCGGTTGAAAGGCGGGAGCTTCGATCGTTTCCAGATTCCGCATCAACGGCAACGGCGGATCGCCGCGGCGGACGACGTGCATGTCGTTGCTGTAGGGAATGCCGAAGTAATAGTCAAAACCATTATTGGTCGGCAGGTACTGCGGCAGGTGTCCCAAATGCCATTTGCCGATGCAACAGGTTGCATAGCCGGCCGACTGGAGCGCCTCGGCAATCGTGATCTCCTCTGCGGGGATCCCGCCGGCGGAGTCCGGAAACAGCACGCGGCGTTTGTCGCTGCACATCCCGGAACTAATCGGCAACCGCCCGGTCATCAACGCCGCCCGGCTAGGGGTGCAGACCGGAGCAGCTGAAGAAAACTGTGTAAGCTTCATCCCCTCAGCCGCCATGCGATCCAGCTGCGGCGTGCGAATCGTGGGATTGCCGAAGCACCCGAGATCGCCGTAACCGAGGTCGTCGGCGAAAAGGACGATGATGTTGGGCAGCGGTTTGGCGGCGAAGGCCGTTGTTGGTATTAGGCAGCCGGCAGCGATCACTAAGGAGAGAATCGATTTCATTGCGATGGTGTGCCTGATTGAGTGCGTCTTCAATGTCAGGTAAATTTCGTCAGTTCT